>JAYVUQ010000772.1:0-5871 GCA_043787785.1 Bryobacteraceae bacterium | reverse complement strand
ACGATTGATGGTAAACGACTCGAAGCAGGAACGGAATTTTACCACAGCGGGTAACGGCGCGTTCTTCTTCACCGGGCTAATTCCTGGCAACTACAACCTTACGGTGTCGATGCCGGGCTTTAAGACTTATTCGCAAAAGAGCATTCTGATTGGAGCCCAGGAGCGCGTCGATTTGAATAATGTCGCGCTGTCGGTAGGCGACATCACCACGACGGTGGAAGTGACGGCGGGCGCGGTGCGGGTGGCGACGGATAGTTCAGATCGCGCCATCTCTATTGGCTTGCGGCAGATTGAAGACACGCCGACTCGCGGGCGGAATCCGTTGTCGCTGATTATGACCTTGCCTGGCGTGCAGACGGTGGCGTCGAACGATTTCCGTGGCTGGTCTGGCGGCGGGATTCCCGCAGTGAACGGCGGGCGCACGGGACAGGTGATTTTAAACCTTGATGGGGTGGCTAGTCAGGATTCGGGCAACCTGAACCCAGGTTACCTATCGCCCAGCATCGACGCAATTAGCGAAGTGAAACTGCTGGTTTCCAATTACACGGCCGAATACGGTGGACGCACGGGTGGTCAACTAACTTTTACGATTAAGAGCGGCACACCGCAGTTTCATGGCAGCGCCTTTTATTACTGGCGCCATGAAATGTTCAATGCCAACGAGTTCTTCAACAACAAGAACGGCATTGCGAAGCAGCGCTACCGGTATCAGAACCCAGGCGGCACCATCGGTGGGCCAGTGATTATTCCGGGAACGAGTTTCAATAAGAGCCGGCAGAAGCTGTTCTTCTTCTTCTCCGCAGACTACCTTCGGAACAAGAATCGTATCGACAATACGTTTACGATGCCTTCGTTGCTTGAGCGCCGCGGCGACTTTTCGCAAACCGTGACAACGCAGGGCGTGCAAGTGCCGATTTACGATCCGGCGAACAATCAAGTTCCCTTCGCGGGGAATATCATTCCCTCCAGCCGCTTCAGCCCGGCGGGCACGGCGATGTTGAATTTGTTTCCGGAGCCGGATTCGCGGGGGCTCGCGCTCGACCCCACAGGAAACCGGCAATTCAACTTTCGCGCGATTCTGCCGCAGTCGCGGCCGAACCAGGACAAAGTTTTGCGCTTTGACTATAACCCGACGGCGAAGTTGAATACTTACGTACGGCTAATTCAGGATTATCAGGCAGTCGATGGTTATGCGGGCACCGTGGGCCCCGCGGGCGGAAGCTGGGGGCAGTTTCCGCATAGTTATAACGTCACCGCCGCGGGCGCGGTAGGCACGGCCGTTTACACGATTTCGCCAACATTGATTAACGAGACGACCTGGGGGGTTAATCGCGGCAAGCAGGGAGTTAACCCAATTGACGCGGTGACTTCGACGGCCTCGGGTGGCACGAAGACCTACGCCGACAATCAACTGCCGTTGAAGGGTGCCAATGGGCAAACAATTACGTTGCCCCGTATTTTCCAGGGCAGCAATGTGTTAAACCTGTTGCCGCAGGTGAACTTTGGTTTTCCGTCCGGTTTGTCGGCACAATCGCCGGGCCAGGGCATCACACGCGCGCCATCGTTTGGGCACGACAGCCGATGGCCCTTTGTGGGTACCGATACGGTGCAATCCATTACCAATAAAACTACGTGGATTAAGGGTAAGCACACGGTGAAGGCGGGACTGTATGTTGAGCTGATGGCGCGGAACGTGAGCGTGTATTCGACTTACAATACAGCTGGCTCTTATTTTTTTGGATCGGATCGGGCGGCAGCGAACGATACGGGCTACCCCTACTCGAATGCTCTGCTGGGATCGATCTTTGCTTATGGCGACGACAACAAGAAGCAGGTGAACCACGCCCGTTACAATCAGGTGGAGTGGTTTGTGCAGGATACTTGGAAGATCGGACGCCGGTTAACGATTGACGCGGGCCTGCGGTTCCATCGCATGGGCGATCTTTACTCTGCCAGGGGCACGCTAGGCCTGTTTGACGACAAAGAGTATAGCGCCAGTAAGTCTGGCCAATTGCTGTTCCCGGGGTTACAAAATGGCGCGCGGGTGGCGGTAAATCCGACGACGGGAGCCACATTCCCCTTTGTGCGGCAAGGAACCTTCGACACCGCTTCCTATGCGGCGAACGGCATTCCGTTTTCTGGCATTAAACAGTACGATAGCCATTTCTTCAAGGTACCGCCCATTCAGTTGGCGCCGCGGTTTGGTTTCGCCTGGGACGTTTTCGGCAATGGCAAGACGGCGATGCGTGGCGGCTTTGGTGTAACTTCCGGCCGTAACTGGACGGTGGACAATATTGGAGCCACCGGCGCGGGCGTCGGCCCCTTAGCCGCGCCGCCCAACTTCCAGGCGCCGGTGATTCTCTACACCGATTTCAACAATTTGGCCAATGCGCAAACGTTCTTCACGCCCCAAAGCGTGCTGGGAGGATCGCAAGACCAGAAGACGCAGACTACTTACAACTGGAGCTATGGCATTCAGCACGACCTGGGCAAGGGCATGATTATGGATGTCTCATACGTCGGAAACTCGCTGCGGTATGGCTACGGCCAGAATTATGACGTGAACGCGGTGCGGCCGCTGACGACGTGGACGCCGCAGGGCGGGGCCAATCAGCGATTTCGAGACCCAACGACGACGGCGGGCTTCTATTCGACAAATCTAATCCGGTCGCTGGTGGGCTACAACGGCTACGGAGCGATTCCGATCTGGACTTACAACAATACGAGTAACTACCATGCCCTGCAAGCGCAGCTGAATCGCCGGTTCGGTAAGCTGCAGTGGAACGCCAACTATACGTGGTCTCGCACCACGATCTACGAGATCGGGCAGGGTACGCAATGGGTGGATAACAACCTGACGAAGAACATCACGAATCGTCCCCACGCGGTGAACTTCAATGCGGGCTATGAATTGCCACGTGCCAGCCAGCGTTGGAATAACTGGTTTACGAAGGGCGCCCTCGACGGCTGGAAGATCAACGGCAATGGCGCGTTGTTCTCGGGCGCGCCTTATAGTGTGGGCTGCGGCGCGATCAATCAGCCGGCTGGATACTGGACGGGAACGCCTACTGGCGGCATTCCATTTCGCTGCCAGATGGGCAATGAGCTCTATCTTCCCGCAGGGCAGTTCCCCTCCCGGACGGAAGATCCCAGGTTACAGGTGCCGTTTAACCAGGCGAACTTTACTTTACCGGCGATTAACTCGTTGGGCATCGGCAATACGCCGCCTACGCTGCGCTATGGCCCCGGACTCTTTAACCTGGATCTTTCCATGGCCAAGCAATTCCGATTGGGTAACGTGGAAACTCGTACGCTCGAGATTCGCGCGGAGAGCTTCAATACGTTGAATCACTTCAATCCGAACAATCCGAATACCTCGCTGACGTATAACTTCCTCACGGGAGCCCAGACAAATGCAGCGTTCGGGACGATTGGCGGCGCGCAGGTGAACTCCCGGCGGGTGATCCTTTCGATGCGCATTCGCTTCTAAAACGTAAAGCGCATTTGTAACTCGAGCCGCCGGTTGTTGGCCGATTCTGAAAAGGTGGTGCCGACCGGGACAGCCGAGCCGGCGGACTGGTTGGCTTGCCCGAAGATGGGCGAAGTGAGGTTACCGATGATGGGCCCGGGGTTGTTGTGATTGAGTAAATTGCGAACGGACATGCCGATGGTGACGTTATACTTACGCGACGTTTTTGCGCCACCGGCGGCGGTGCCCGTGCCGGTGGCGAAGACGCCGCTGGCATCGCCGCGCCGTTCGCCGCCTCCGGGAATGTTGGTGGGGGCTTCCCGGCCCTCGCCTAAACCGAAGGAGAAGGTGCGGCTGAGGCGGAGGTTTAAGAGGATACTGCCGGGTCCGCGGCCGTAGTTGCGCCCAATGGTGGCGGTGCCGGGCGCGGGGTTGGAATCGAAAACGCCGTATTTCGTCGCGATGAGCCCGGGCCGGGTGCTATCGGTCAACAGGGCAGGACGACCGTTGAAGAGCGTGTTGCCGTAAAGGTCACGGCCGACGGTGATGTCGTAAGGCGGACCGGTTTCGGCGGTGAGGAGGGGATTGAGGCGCACGCCCCACCAAGCCGCGATGGTGCCGCCGACGTTTACACGCTGGCGAATATCAGTAGCGGCAGGGCCATACTCGCCGTTGTCCGTGGAGGGGTTTGCCGGGAAGGTGCCAATGCCATCGGTGTCGCTGCGCGCACGATTCAGTACGTAGGAACCGAAAACGGACAGCTTACTATTGAAGCGGGAATTGACGCTGGTGATCCACTGGTGCTGGCGATAAATGCCGGAGGATTCAGCCCGAAACACCGGACCGGTGAGGGCGCGTGAGCGCAGCAAACGGTCACCTTTGGCGAAAGCGTAGGTGAACGATAGGGTAGTACCTTTGCGAAGTTCGCGATCATATCCGGCGGCAGTCTGCCAGAGCCTTAAGGCGTGTAGCGAAGGGCTGAGCGTTTGGATGATCTGCGTAGTTTTCGCCGCCGCGAGTTGTGAAGGCGTGGGCAGGCGAGGGAAGAAATCCGGATTGCTGATCACGTACTGCTGCTGGACGATGCCGTTGTAACGCGCGGCGTTGATGGTGTTGCCAAGACTGAAGCGATCGTAGAAGATGCCGGTGGCGATGCGGAAGACGCTCTTCGATTTTGCTTTGGGCGCCCAAGCGATGGCAAGGCGTGGAGCGATGTTGGTGCCATCGGTGAGGTTGGTTTGGCGTTCATAGCGGAGGCCATAGCCGATGGTGAGGTTGGGGCGGAGACGGAAGTCGTCACCGATGTAGAGCCCGGCGTCGTATTGGGTGGCGGTGAGGTTGGGTAGGCCAGAAGTAAGCGTGAACTGGCTGGGGCCGACGAGCCCGCGTAAGGTCTGCTGGTATTGCTGCAGGGAGCTGAGCCCTTGGGCATTGCCGCCAAAAGTAAAGGTGCCGTTGAAGTTATTGCGGAGGGTTGTATCGGCAAACTCACCACGCAGGCGCAGGCCAAAGCGCACGGTGTGGGAGCCGCGGTTGAGCGAAGTGTAATTCTGTAACTCGAAACTATTGCGGGTATCGGCCGAGTTGCCGAGCGGAGCGCCGCCGCCGTTGAAGGCACCCAGTACCTGAATGGCGGGGCCGGCGAGGTTCGGTTGGTTGTCGGAGGCGAGGCGAAAGAATTGGAAGCGGGTTTCGTTGACGGCGTTGGCGTTGGGAATCCAGGTGTCGGTAAATTGCGCGGTATGGGCCGTACTGCGGGCGCGAAGGCCGCGTTCGGGTAAGTTGAAACTGCCGACGCCTGAGTTATCGACCCCGGCTTCCAAAAACGTGTAGCGCGCGGTGAAGGTGTGGGCGGTGCCGAGTTGCCAATCGGCGCGGGGAGAGATGGACAAACGCTGCTGCGGAATGCGCAGGGTATCGGTAAAAGGGTTGACGATGGCGAGCGTATTGGGGTTCAGCACACTGCCGTTGATGATGGCGCCGTTGTCGATGTCGTCGCGGCGGACGTCGACGAAGAAGGACGACGTCTTACCCAGCGGCCCCCCGAAGTTACCGCCGAATTCGTGCAGGTTGAAGGGGGCTTTGGTGGCGGCGTAAGGATTGCGTGTATTCAAGCGGGAGTCAGCGAAGTTGTAATAAACGGCGCCTTTAAACTTTTCGGAGCCTGGCTTGGTGAAGATCTCGATGGTGCCGAAGCCAACGCGATCATTCTCGGGAGCGAAGGGATTCTGGTTGATGCGGATTTCGCGAATGGCGTCTTTGGAGGGGAGTTGACCGCCGCTGAAGCCATCGACGAAGATGGCGCCGCCGCTGGGGCCGGCGGAGGGGCCGGCAAGAGCCATGAGGTCGGCGGCGAGGTCCTCGGGCTTATCACTGAGCATCTCGAGGTCCTGCCCGCGAAG
>JAYVUQ010000771.1:0-2085 GCA_043787785.1 Bryobacteraceae bacterium | reverse complement strand
TGAGTAATAGCCGGCGAAGACAGTGCCTTCGAAAGGCAGGATGGTCGCGCCGATCACCTTCACGTTGCGCTCGTGGGCGCGTTCGATGAGCTGAGTCATGCCGGCGATCAGGTCTTGCGCGGTGACGGTTTCGGACATCGGGGCGGAAGTGCCAGCGTGGCCCAGGTCGTTGATGCCTTCGAGCAGGATGACGTAACGGACGCCGGGTTGGGCCAACACATCGCGATCAAAGCGCGCCAGGGCGCTGGTGCCGAAGCGGATGTTGTTGGGGTAGGCGTCGTGGAGGATGCGGTTGCCGCCGATGCCGGCGTTGGCCACGGCGATTTTTCTGCCTTGCAGTCGAGGCGCCAGAATGTCGGGCCAGCGTCGGTTGGCGTCCGGGGTAGAGCGGGCACCGTCAGTGATGGAATCACCAAAAGCGACGACGGTGAAGGCCGCAGGCGGCGCGAGAACATCGACTCCGGCGAGGTAGACCCAGTTGGAGAGCGTGGTGGGGGCAGTGAGTTCGGGGGAGGCGGTCTGGTCGCCGGCGGCGACGTAGTTAGTTTGCTGGGCAGCGTAGTGGATGCCGGCCGCGGCTGAGGCTTGGGGGAGGAAGAGGCTGATGACCAGGTCAGCGGCGTTGGGGACGCTGATCTGGATGGGGTCGCTGAGGACGATGGCGTCGGCCGGTATGGTGACGGTGGGGCGGCCGCTGAAGGTGAGGGGGCTGCTGGAAACAACGGCCGAGCCGCTGGATCTGAGCGCAACCTGAGCGGCCCCGATTTGAACGCTCTGCTTGCCGTAGGCATTGGAAAGCCGGATGCGGATCTGATCGCCGCCGAGGGAGACGTGGGCGATTTGGCGGAGGGTCTGGTTTTCGAAGATGAGCTTAGCGGCGCGCATCTGCTCGGTGTCGGTGAACGGCGGGGCTGGGCTGGCAGCCCACGTGGCAATCCAGTGATCGGCGGCGGGGGCGCTGACGGTGAAAAGAGTTAGGAGGGCGAGGCTACGGAGCATCTTCAGATTATAGTCGCAGCTGCCGATTAGCGGACCGGGCTCAACGGACCAGCGGCGTAACGGTGAACTTGCGGAACTCGACAGCGCCGTGGTCGCCTTGGACGATGAAGGGCCCGGCGTGGGCTTCGTCGCCATTACCAGCGATGGCGGTGAGGCCCTCGATCTCGCGATGGTCAACGGTCTTTTGCCCATTCAAGGTGACGGTGACCCAGCGCCCTACGAGGCGAATGTCGAGCGTCTGCCATTCGCCCACCGGCTTGCTGGCATTGACGAGCGGGGCGTAGCGGCTATAAAGCGCGCCGTGCGAGTGGCTATCCTGCTTTTGGCCGAAGTCCTCGAGGATTTGCACTTCGTAACGGCCCCGCAGGCCGATGCCGCCGTTAGTGTGCTCGCCAAGCTTGTATTCGGCGTGGAGCTCAAAGTTCCAGAAGGACTCTTTGGAGACAAGGTTATTGGCGCCGGCGACGTTCTTCGCGATGCCGCCTTCGATCGCCCAACCGAGGGGCTTGCCGGGGACCATGGCGTTCCACGCCGAAAGGTCCTTGCCGTTCAGGAGGTCGATGGGCTTACCGGGCTTCCAACTGGCATCGTCGCGGTCGCGGATCACGGGAGCGCGGCTGCCGCTGAACTGGTAGACGACGTTGCCATCGAGCGAGAAATTTCCTTGCAACTTGCCGCCTTGTATTTTGGCGACGTAGACGCCGCGGCGCGGCTGCGCCCAGCGGTCTTTGGCACCCAGTGAATACTTACGCTCGAACTCGAAGCGCAGTTCGCCGCCATCGATTTTGAGAGCCGGGATCACGTCCATGTCGCCGCCAGGCGCGCCGACGAATTTACCTTTGATCGCTTTGGTGCCGGCGCCTTCCACTTCAAGCCACCAAACACGATTGCGGGCCTCGTTCTTGACGTCGAGGTTCCAGCGGCCATTAAAGTCGCTGTCTTTGGCGGCGAGGGTGGCCGCCAGTAGGAAGGCGGCGGAAGTGAATTTGATCATCAACCGGAATGTAGCACAGGCCAGAACCGTGCCAACTGTGATCGAGCAAATGAAACCTCCTCGCGCAGCATCTGACGAAAGAGATACCTTTG
>JAYVUQ010000770.1:0-6635 GCA_043787785.1 Bryobacteraceae bacterium | reverse complement strand
GACGACTGCTCCTGAAGCTCTCCTCGTAACCGGGCACCGGCATCCCTGACTAACTCCCATCGATACCCGCACCGGCCAATCCGGCAAGGCCTAGCCTTCGAGCGCCTCGCGACTACAGCTCAGAGGATCGGCTGAGCCAATAGCAGTTACCTCGGCGGCCAGTACGCGGTTTGCCGGGTGGCTCAGCCCCAGAGTTCGTGGATGGGGCCGTATTGGTCGCGGTCGGAAAAGGGGACGTATTCGAAGCCGCGGCCGCTGGGGTCGGCGAGTTGCTTGGTGTAGTCGATCCCAAGGGCCGAGTAGATGGTGGCCTCGATATCCTCATTGCGGATGTCGCGCTTGCGGGACCAGCCGGAGTCGAGGGTCGCGTTGCCGACCTTGTCGGTCGACCCAAGGACGAGCCCACCCTGCACCCCGCCGCCGGCCATCAGGATGGCTTGCTGCGCATAATGATCGCGGCCCTGCCCGCTGTTCAGGTTGCCGGGCACACGTCCGAATTCGCCCATGCAGACGACGAGCGTTTCGTTCAGGAGCCCGTCGCTCTGAAGGTCGGCGAGCAGGGGCGCGATGGCGTTGTCGAACTGCTTGGCGATGTTCCAGTGGCCGGCGTTGGGCTTGTAGATGTCTTCGTGTTGGTCCCAATCGCCTTGGGTAATCTGGATAAAGCGGGTGCCCGAATTCGCCCGCAGCATGCGGCGGGCGGCGATGCAGGCGTTGCCGAAGCCCGTGTTGCCGTAGCGGGCGCGCTCAGTCGAGTCGAAGGTGAAGATGGAACTCACCGTGTTGTTGTACATCAGCTTCCGCGCGGCGTCGTCATAAGCGAAGCTCTCCTGCACCGGGGCGCCGAGTTCGCCGGAGAGCCGCAGGTCACTGTCCAGGTCGCGCAGCAGCGCCGTGCGGCGATCGAGCCGGACGACGCCGAGCGGATGCGTCGTGTTCGCCAAGCCACCGCCGCCGGGAGATATGTAGAAGGGATTGTTCGTGGGGCTCAAGAAGCCGGCGCCGGGCCCGTTACTGGTGTTGAGCGAGACGAAGACGGGCAGCGTGGCGTTGGGGTCGCGGCCGCCCAACTCCTGCGCCACCACCGAGCCGATGTGCGGGGCGAAGCGCGCGTTGCCTTGCGCCGGATTGCGGCCAATCATCACCCAGGTGCGCGCGAGCACGTGTACCAGGGCCCAGGACTTCACCGAGCGCACCAGCGCCACATTCGGCAATTGCGTGGCCAGGTTCGGCAGCAGACCTTGCGGCCAGCGGACGTCGCCGTAGGAAGTGGGGTTGAAGCCGGCGGGTGTCCAGGGGCCCTCCTTCAGGTCGAAAGTGTCCACGTGGCTGGGGCCGCCGGACATCAGAATGAAGATGCAGTTGCGCGCGGTGCCTTTCGTCGAAACCGCCGCGCGGGCAATGGTTTCGGCCGGGCGGCCGGGCAACAGGAAGTAGCCGCCCACGGCGGCGGTCGCATGGCGGAAGAACATCCGCCGCCCGAGGTGGGGGCGACGCCAGAAGCCGGGGGTGGGAAGCGGCGGTTGCATATTCAATAGCTAAACAGAAACTCCGCTTTGTTCACGCAGGTCCAGGCCAGGTCCTCCAAGGCATTGTTGCGTTCGGTGGAGTTGACGGCACCAGCGATCGACGCCGCCGCGGCGCGGGCCTCTCTCTCGTCGGGCCGGCGGCCGAGGAAGGTAAGGAAGAGTTCTTCCACCACTTGCGCGTTGTCGGCGACCTTGAAGAGCGTCGCCAGGTTCGGCGCCGTCACCCGCGTGCGGTTTGAGACGAAGTTGTCGTTGGCGATGGCCAGGCGCTGAGGAATGGAGAGGTCGGAGCTGCGTTGACGCGAGTCGCGATTGCCGCGTAGGAACGCGTTGAGGAAGCTCGCTGTATTGCCGTCGCCGCGGGGCTCGTCGGTGTCGGGCAACTGCATGGCGAGTTTCACCGCGGGCAGGCGCGTCAGCGTGTAGTTGTTGAAAAGCCCGGAGCCGATGGCCAGCACGTCGTGGATCTCTTCCGACCACAGCCGCCGCGGATAGTGGCGCGCGAACAGCGGCACCATCTCAAGCGTCCAGTTGCCATCGTAGCGAGAGCTCATCTGATAGGCGTTCGAGCGCAACAAGAGGCGCATCAGGTCGCGCACATTGTAGTCCCCCGCGCGGAACTCATCGGCCAGTTTCTTGAGCAGCGCCGGATGCGTGGCCTGCAGCTTCCAGGGGGCGGGCGGCGGATTGGCCGGGTCCAGCCGTTCCGGGTCCAGCATGTCGTAGGGCTCCACCAAACCCATGCCGAAGAAGGCCTGCCAGAAGCGGTTCGCAAAGTTGGTGGCGAACATCGGATCTTCGAAGATCTTCCTGCCGAAGAACTCGCGCCATTTGCCATCCGGCGGCGTGGCACCGTCGCGATAGGTGGGCGTCAGGTTCAGAAGGCCGGCGAGGGGCGCCCGCGCCGGGCGATTCCCGGTGGTGGTGTTCAGGTCGTAGGTGCCCGTCGTCCGGTCGGTGACATCGAAGGAGAAGTGATAGTAGTCGGCGGTGGGGACGCTGCGGCTCGGCATGTTCAGCCGGGCGAAATGCGCGGCCATGCGCTGGGCATCCCCGCGCGAGGCGCGCGCGCCCCACAGGTTCAGTTCGTCGAGATGGCCGCGGCCGTTGTGGCACAGCAGACAATCGTACTGGGCCATGCCGAGAAAGTAAGTGGCGGTCTTCACCAGGCCGTTGTCAAAAGTGTCCTGGCTGGGGCCCATGTTGGTTTTGGCGGAGACCGGGAAGTTGACGCTGCCCGTGGCGGCATCGTAGTGGTTGCCGGTGGCGCTGATCAATTCCTGGGCCACATCGCGCAGACTCGTGTCGTTTTGCACGCTGCGCTTCAGGTACGCGTAATAAGCGTTGCGGCCATCGTCGCGACGGTCAAACAGCGCCGGGAAGTTACAATTTTCGAGCAGGTCGCCCCACCACAGGGTCCACTTGTCGACGAACGGGGCGGAGCCGATAAGTTGATCGATAAGCGCATCGCGCTTCCCGGGATCGGTGCTCGCGACAAAAGCCCGGAGGTCGGCGGGAGAGGGCAAGCGTCCAGTGAGATCGAGGGTCAAGCGGCGGATGAACTCTTCGTCGGTGGAGAGCGCCGCCGACGGGATGCCGCGCTTATTGAGTTCGCCGAAGATCTCTTCGTCAATGAAATTGCGGGGTGGTAAGGCCGAGGCTGGTTTGCGCGAGGCCGTGGCGGAGGTGGTCTTGGCGCGCGCGAACTGGCCGACCCTCAGGTATACTTCGCGCTGGCCGCGGACTTCGCGCTCGAGGAAAGCCGCCGGGTCGCGCCGGTAGGAGCACTCAGCGGCGCTGAGAAATCCGGGGGTGCAGAGGACGGCGAACCAGAGGCGCATACAGACTTCGATGTTAGCATTGCGCGGCTGGGCATCGGCGAGACGCCGATGCCCGTTGGCCACCTGGACGATCGTTCTGTTAATTACTAGCCAATGATGTCTTCCATTTTGAACTTCCATCGGAAGATCACGGGATCGGCATTGATTGCTTCAAAGTAGAGATAGTGCCAGACAGTTTTCGGGGGCCTCCCACGAATCGAAACCCTATCTCGGACTTCATCCGCAACGTTTCGAGTTTGCTTTTACCCCAAAACACGGCTCATGGCTGAATATCGTCGAGACCCTGTTCAGCAAAATGGCGCGGACCCTGGTCTGTGGGAGCCGCGTTGGCACCCAACAGGAACTGATCGACCGTATCTAATTGGGTTTGCGCGTCAAAGGCCAGGCCGCTTACGCGCACCCTTGACCCGCAGCCCCGCCCACCCCGAACTTCTCCTAACCATTTGACTTGACATTACAGCCCGGCTCATGGAGTACCACCTCGGGGCAGCCCGTGGATGGCCCCGTTTCCGTTTTCCCGTGCGGACTCCTATGGCGAGGAAGGCGACGGATTGGCGCTGGTCCAGCGCACTTGCGCATGGCGCGGGTAAGGATGCCGGTGGCGTGCTCTGCTTGGCTGTTTGGCACCATTTATTTGGCAATCCGGCGGTGGCGGCGGAGGCTTGGGCGACGTTTTTGGAGGGTCTTGAGGAAAAGGTCCGGCGGAATGCGGGGCGGCGGGCGGTGCCGTATAACCGGGTGGCTTGGTCGGTGCCGGTGGTGACGCTGAGGGCTGGGTCGCCGCCAGGATAGGGCGTTTGCCTTGCTCGTGTTGCCCGCAGCCAGCTAATACCCCGTACCGTAGCGCTCCGTAACCCCGTGGCTCAGTTTTGCGGCGGGCCTGACGGCCTTCGCGGCTGCCTAGCTTCTGCTGGCCCTTCCGGACTGAGGCTTTGCTCCTCCCCTAATCATGCGTGGCACCAACTGGGCTGCTGGCTCTGGGACTGGAGTAGATTGCGCCAAAATTCGCTTCCGCATCCTGATTTCTTGCGTTGGGTATGGTCGGCTCTGTACCGGACGAATTCGTACAGCGGTGTCTTAGCAGCGTGACCCCGATTGCTTCCCTCAGGGGGGAAAGCCAAGCCGGTCGGCGGAGCATCGGTGTGCTACGATTTCGCCGTAGGGCCAGCGCAAAGCTTTCAGCCTGAAACATACCTCCAATTTCAAAATCGAAAGCTTTCGACACGGCCTCCTCAAGTGATGACCCAAGAACAGTGGCAACAAGCGTGGAAGCTCATCCGTGACTTCGAAAACCTTCCGGAAGCCGAGCTAGCATCCCTCCTCGCCTCTCAGGAGGTCCCTGCCGAAGTCCGGGAGCATGTGCGCGGCGTACTCGCTGGCGGGCCCGAGCCGGCGATCTCGGAGGAGATGCCAAACGCCGAAGAGTCATTCGGCCCCTACCGCCCACTGCGTCTGCTAGGCGAGGGTGCCATGGGCAGCGTTTATCTGGCACAGCAGGACAAGCCTCTGCAACGCACGGTGGCGTTGAAAATTATCCGGCCCGGCCTCCGTCGCGACGAACTCCTGGAGCGCTTTGAAATTGAACGGCGCGTACTGGCGCTCATGGATCATCCCAGCATCGCCCGCGTCTTCGACGCCGGACAGACGCTCCGCGGAACGCCCTACTTTGCCATGGAGTACGTCGCGGGTGTGGCCATCACGAAGTATTGCGAACAGCACCAAACGCCGCTCGATACGAAACTGGAATTGATTATCTCCGCCTGCGAAGCCATCCAACATGCGCACCAAAAGGGCATCATCCACCGCGATATCAAAGCGTCCAACGTTCTGGTCTCCCACATAGAGGGTCGTCCGCTTGTAAAAATTATCGACTTTGGCATCGCCCGTGCCATGGAAGGCGTGGGTCTCGATACTTTAGGCACCAACTTCGGGTCCGTCGTCGGCACCCCCACTCATATGAGCCCCGAGCAAACCGGCTACGACTCCAGCCGGGTCGACACGCGTAGCGACGTTTACTCCCTCGGCGTCTTGGCTTACGAGCTTCTCACCGGTTCCACGCCCCTGCGCATCGCCACCCTCGGCGGCGGCCTCTCCAGTCTGCCCGACATTCTGCATCGGATTCAGACCGAAGACCCGGAGCCACCCAGCCAGCGCGCCCCCACACTGGCTCGCCAACTGGCCTGCGATCTCGATTGGATCGTCATGAGGGCGCTCGAAAAGGATCCCGCTCGCCGCTACCAGAGCGCCATCGGCTTGGCCGAGGATCTGCAGCGTTACTTGCAAGGCGAACCGGTCTACGCCGGGCCGCCTTCGGCCACCTATCGCCTGAAAAAGCTAGCCAAGCGGCACCGGCCATGGCTCATTACCGCTGCGGCATTCGTTTCCGTTCTCGTCTTGGCCACCATTGTCGGTGTGGGCCAGGCCATGCGCGCCACCGCCGCCGAGGGCCAAGCCATCGCCAGTCGCGACCGGGCCGTCCACTCCGAAGCCCAAGCGTTAGCCAGCCGCGATGAAGCCCGCAAGGCCGAAACATCGGCTCGCGGCGAACGGGACCGCGCCCTTGCCGCCGAACGCCAGACGCAATTAGAACGCGATATGGCTATGTCCGAAAGGCAAAAAGCTATCACGGAAACCAAAAGAGCCGATCGCCAAGCTACCACCACCCGCGCCGTGACCAACTTCCTGCAATACGATCTGCTACAGGTGGCCAACCCCAGCGTCCAAGCCGACCGCGGCATGGCCACCCCCTCGCGCGACATCCTGGTGCGGGACGCTTTGGATCGCGCCGCCGCCAGCATCGGCAACCGCTTCCAAAACGAGCCCGAGGCCGAAGCCGAGATCCGCCATACCATCGGCACCACCTACTACAATCTCGGCATCCTGCCCAAGGCCACCGAACAACTGGAAAGGGCTCACAAACTCCGTGCTCAAAACCTAGGTCCCCTCCATCCCACCACTCTCGAATCCCTGCAATCTCTGGGCAAGGTGCTCCGCGCGGCGGGACAACCGGCCCAGGCCGCCGAAGCATTCACCCGCGTGGTGGAAGGCTATAAGAAATCGTTTGGGCTTGAGGATCGGCGCACCTTGGCCGCCATGCATTCCCTGGCCGTCGCGCTTCGCAGCGCCAACCAAACGATGGAAGCACTCCTCCTGCACCAACAAACGCTGGACTTACGCAAGCGCGTTTTGGGCCTGGAAGATCCCGACACCCTGTGGAGCCTGAACGACTTGGGCGTTACCTATATCTATTCGGGCGAACCCAGCC
>JAYVUQ010000769.1:0-2436 GCA_043787785.1 Bryobacteraceae bacterium | reverse complement strand
GTTTAGAATATCCCTTCAGTTGAGTTTTCACTATTGTCGCTTCTTTTTGGCGCTGGCCAAAGCCTGCTCCACGAGACTACGGGTTTTGGGCGAAATGGACGGAATGGCGAGCGCGCTATCGAAATGGCGGATGGCCTCGTCAGGGGAACTGGAGAGCTCCGACAGGCGGCCCAGATAATAGTGGGCCCAGGCCTGAATGCTGCCCTCGGGCGACGTTTCGAGGGTGGTTTCAAAGAGCTTGAAACCGGTGTCTGGATCCTTCTGCAAGGTGGCAATCCGGGCCAGGCCGAAGTAGGCGCGGCCATGCCATTTCTTGTCGTCCGTTTGCTTTAGGGCCGAGAGCAAGAGCTCGCGCGCCGGGGCGACTTCGCGCTTTTCGATGAGCAGGTCGGCATCGTCGATCATTTTGGCGATGCCGGTGAGTGGGGGCGGCGCGGCGGCGGGAGCTTCTATGACGCGAGCCTTGCGCACGGGCTTGGTTTTGACGAAGTCGACAGCTTCGAGGCGTTTGGCCTCTTTGCGGAGGTTGATGCCCTTGATCAATTCGGGAAAGTAGAGGCGCAGAGATTGCTCTTGCTTTTCGTAATCGGGCAGCAGTTCGGCAAAGGCGGGGGTGAGGACGTAGCCTTCTTTGAGCGCCGCATCGACCAATTGGGCGCGATCGCCCGGGCGGGCGAGGCGGGCCTCAATGGCTTTGCTGAGCGAGGCACCGGCGAGGAGGATGAAGTCTACTTTGTAGTGATCGTCGAGGGCGGGTGAGGCCTGCGCATAGTCGATCAGGCCACGCTTGGCGTTGAGGTCCTCGGCGTATTTGAGAGTTAGCGGATCGATCATGAATTTGAAGTAGGCGTTGCGCAGATAGTCCACTTGTGGGTCGGCGGAGGGGGTGAGGACGACATAGAAGTCGTCCTGATAATTGCGGTAGTGAATTTGGTTGGGCGAGCCCAGTAGATCGACATAGACGCGAAAGGTGCGGCCCAGGGTGGTGATGCCCGGGTTACGCATGTAGCCGTTGACGTCGTTCATCATGCGGCTGGCCGGCTCCTGATAGCGCTGAAGCGCAGCCTCAAAGACGGCTTCGTTTTGTTTGTAGAAGGCATCCATGTCGGCTTCGCGGTGAAAGCGGCTGATGAGGCGCTCAAAACCAGCGAGTTTGACGACGTCGGGGGGCAGTTCGTTCTCGTTGAAGCGGTATTCGAACTCGGGTACGTTGCGGGTGGATAGGGCGAAGGAGATGTATTGGCTGAGCTCTTGGGCCGGGTTTTTCTGGCGGTGGTCGGCGAAGAAGCGGCGAAGCTCGGGTAGGACGCCGGGATTTTTCTTGGCAACGTAGTCGCGGGTGAGCTGGCGCAGGGGATGGTTGTTGGGGGAGTCGAGCTCCGTGTCGAAGCCGACCGCATTGATGGCGGCGATGACGGTAAACAAGCGGGGGTCGACATCGAGTTGTTGGGCTTGGGCCAGGGCGCGGGCGAAGCTGAGGCAGAAAATGGCGCGGCGTAACATCACGTGTCCCCATGATAGACTCCCGGGGCGAGTTTTTGGTTTCAGGCCTGGCCGAGGTAGAAGAATCGCAGCAGGAAGAGCGCGGTGAGTGCATACACCACCCAGTTCACTTCGCGGGCGCGCCCGGCGAGCACTTGGAGCAGGGTGTGCGCGGTGAAGCCGAACGCGAGGCCGTTGGCGATGGAAAACGTGAGCGGGATGGTGACGATGGTGAGGAAGGCCGGAAAGGCGATGAGCGGACTCGACCAGTTGATTTCCGCCGCATGGGAAATCATCATCGAACCCACCATGATGAGCGCCGGCGCGGTGGCGGCCGCGGGGATGACGCCGAGCACGGGCACGACGAAGATGGCGACCAGGAAGAGGATGCCGGTGACGATGGCGGTGACGCCGGAACGTCCACCGGCCGTGACGCCGGCGGCGGACTCAATGTAACTGACGACGGTGGAGGTGCCGACGAGTGACCCGAAGATGGTGGCGAGCGAGTCGGTAAGCAGGATACGGTTGATGCGGGGGATTTCGTGCGCTTCGTTGATGAGCCCCGCCTTTTTGCTGACGCCGACGAGGGTGCCGATGTTGTCAAAAAGATCGACGAAGAGGAAGACGAAGATGATCTCGGCGAGGCCCAGGCTCAGGGCGCCGCGGATGTCGAGTTGGAAGAGGGTACCGGTGAGGCTGCCGAGGGCGAGAGGTTGGGGTTGCCATTTGAGCAGTCCGAAGAGCCCGCCGAGCAGGGTGGTGGCGAGAATGCCGAAGAGCATGGCGGCGCGGATTTGACGCGCGAACAGCCCGGCCATAATGAGCAGGCCGGCTAAGGCGAGCTGTGTTTGGGGATTGCGGAGGTTGCCGAGGGTGACGAAGGTGGCGGGATGGGCGACGACGAGGCCAGCGTTGCGCAGGCCGATGAAGGCGATGAAGAGTCCGATGCCGACG
>JAYVUQ010000768.1:0-2059 GCA_043787785.1 Bryobacteraceae bacterium | reverse complement strand
GGGAGCCCGCCGCGTGAAGACGTGGGGGCACCTTCGCACTTTTCGTCGCACCGAACCCTCACGCCGGCCCAATTGAATCAACGACTCCCCGCTTCGTTTCGTCACTTTGTCCTTCAAAACCGACCGTTCATCCGAATTTCCGCCCCATCCCTCCTAACGGCGTGGGACACTCTCGAGTATGTCTACGCCCGTGATCTCCGTTCAGGGTCTTGAGAAGTCCTACGGCACCTTCCAGGCCGTCCGCGGGATCGATTTTGAGGTCTTTCCTGGCGAAGTCTTCGGCCTTCTGGGCCCCAATGGTGCCGGGAAAACCAGCACCGTCGAGATTCTGGAAGGGCTACGGCCACGTTCCGCAGGCGACGTAAAAGTGTTGGGGCTCGATCCGGCCGCCGACACCAAGGCTCTCAAGGACCGCATCGGCGTCTGCCTCCAGCAGACCAACCTGCCCGACAAAATGATGGTCTGCGAAGCGCTCGAGCTGTTCAGTTCGTTCTACACCCGCACCGTTGATCCGAACGCCATTCTGAAACGGCTTCAAATGGAGGACAAAGCGAAAAGCTTCTACAGCACGCTATCTGGCGGCCAGAAGCAGCGCTTGGCTATCGCCCTGGCGTTAATCAACGATCCGGCCGTGGTCTTTTTCGACGAGCCCACCACCGGGCTTGACCCGCAGGTGCGACTCGAAATCCATGCCCTCATTCAGCAACTGCGCGGCGACCAGCGTTCCATCATTCTCACCACGCACTACATTGAGGAGGCCGAAAGGCTCTGCGACCGCGTCGCCATCATCGACGAAGGGCGCATCGTCGCCCACGGCACGCCGCGCGAGATCCAGGCCCGCACTTTGGGCCTTTCGAAAATCGAGATCGTCACCGCCGGGCCCTTGCCGGCCTTGCCCGAAGCGGTCGCTTTCAACGCCGACCGGTTAGTCGCCGGTGCCGACGGACTCTCGCTTACCGTGCTCGCCGCGCGCCCCGCCCCGGCGTTGGTGGAGTTAGTGAAATGGATCGACGCCCAGGGCATTGAGTTAGTGGACGTGCAACTCAAACGGCCTACGCTCGAAGACGCCTTTATTGAATTGACCGGGAAGAGTCTGCGCGACTAAGTAAGGAAGATACTCACTATGGCCCCCTATTTAGCCTATATCCGCATGACCCTGCGGCTGACGCTGCGCGAAAAGTCTGTATTATTTTTTAACTACGTTTTTCCGCTCATTTTCTTCTTCGTCTTCTCCACCGCCTTTCAGGCCGAACGCGGCGGCGTGATTAATATGGTCTTCGCCATGATTTTGGTCATCGGCGTGCTGGGCAACGGCCTCTTCGGTGGCGGCATCCGCATGGTGATCGAGCGCGACCAGAATATCCTGCGCCGTTTCAAAGTCGCGCCCATTTCGCCCGCGCCCATCCTGGTGGCTTCGCTGGTGGTGGGCTTGGTGAGTTACCTGCCCAGCGTGTTACTCACCTTCCTCATTGCCAAGTTCTACTACGGCATGGCCACGCCGCAACACTGGCCAGCGCTGGTGCTCTTCACTATTATTGCTATTGTCGCCTTCCGCTCCATCGGGCTCATCATCGCCTCGGTCGCTAACTCCATGGCGGAAAGCCAGATTCTCACCCAGTTACTTTATTTCCCGATGATGTTCCTGAGTGGCTCCACGTTTCCGATCGCCGCTTTCCCCAATTGGTTGCAAACGCTTACGCAGTTCATCCCCGCCACCCATATCAACACGGGCGTGCAAGGCATCCTGATCCGGAATGAGTCCTTCCGCGAGAATTCTTTCGCCGCGGCGGCGCTTCTGCTGACGACACTCGTCGCTTTCTTCATCTGCCTCAAACTCTTCCGTTGGGAGAAAGAAGAGAAGCTGAAGAACAGTGCCAAGCTATGGGTTGCCGCCGCCCTGCTGCCCTTCGTCGCCATCGGCGTCTACCAAACCCAAGCTAAGACCAACCTCGAAAGGCAAACCCAGATTGACCGCCAATTGTCCCGCAGCCGCACCCGCCTCATTCGCGATGCCCGCCTCGTCTTAGGCGATGGACGCGTCATCGAACGGGGCGGATTG
>JAYVUQ010000767.1:0-5794 GCA_043787785.1 Bryobacteraceae bacterium | reverse complement strand
CCGTAGGCCAGGCCGCGGCTTGCGGAGATATGAATCAATGCTTTTAGGTCATTCTCTAGGAGCACATCGTCAGGCCAAGTTATGTGACGCATGGAAAATAGAAAATTTGCCCCTCCGCTGACAGCGGGGTCGCAGTGCGTCCGGGTGGAAGCAGAAGGAAACAAGCGATCAAAGCACTTGCTAGTCTAGTGCTGCGGCCGCAAGGGACTGGTCAGTTTTTGGCGGTCGTGGCCGTGGGTTTCTCCCGTTTCACCACGAAGTAAACCGGTTCGTTGATGCCGAAGGCCAACGTCATCTTCATCTCATCGTCCGCCACGACACCCTGGTAGTGGAACACCAGATTCTGCCCGGCGACGAGGTATCTCAGTTGAAAGTTTAGCTTTCCGTCCACGTAAAGCCCGGCGCTGACGGGCACCTGTCCTTGCGGTCCGACGGCCGTCCCGGTGACCTTCTCGCCTTCAGCTTTCAGGTCGAATGACATGGGTATATCGCCCCGGGGCGTGTTGATCTTGCCCGCCCATTTGCCATCGACATCGGCGGAGAAACAGGAGGCGGCGGTAATTGTGGCAATCACGATGGCTCGGTAAAAACGCATAGGTATTCCTTTGGTGACGGTCTCAACCTAGTGTCGGGCAGGAACTCGCGCGGGTCCAGTAGGACGGGTGGCTAGGTGGTTCCAGCCCGGAAGTTCTAATTAGGATGGGAACCCAAGGAACCCCAGAGGGCGAAACGTTTGTTTTGAGAGAGATCACCGGGTTTGTTTTCCGAGTTTTATTTTTCCCCGGCTTCGGACTTCGGGAGGCGAACGGGTTAGGGAAGGGATTGCGCCAGGCGCGGAGGGGCCACAGATGTCGGTATAGAGTTTTTCCATGAGGGCCTCCGACGACGAGAGGAACAGGCGGCGGATCGGGTGGAAGGCGGGTTATTTGAGTAAGTATTGCGAGTTCAGTGAGTTACAAAATTGAAATTCGTCGTGACCGGATCGCCCGCCGCGCCGTACGACTCCTGAATATACTAGGATCGAATGCCCAGGACTCAGCCAGTCGTCTTTATATCGTCCACCGCGCAGGACTTGCGCGAGCATCGCCATGCGGCGGCGGAGGCAGCGCGGCAGGCCGGGTTTGCCGTGGAGATGATGGAGCACTTCGAGGCGCAGACGCAGTCGACGCCCTATGTTGGCTGCATCGCCAAAGTGCGGGAAGGCGATGTGCTGGTGGTGCTGGTGGCGCATCGCTATGGGTGGGTGCCGGGCGATCAGCCGGACAAGGGCACCAAGAGCATCACTTGGCTCGAGTGCGAGGAGATGCGCGCGGCGGGCGGGGAATTGCTGGCGCTGGTGATCGATCCCAAACATCCTTGGCCCGCGGACCACAAGGAAGCCTATCGGGCGACTGGTGGGCGAGGGGATGTTTAAGGATGGGGGAGAGCAGGAAGCGGCGCTGAAGTACGTGCTGGGTTTGGGCACCGTGAATGCGATGACGATGGGCTTTAAGAGCCCGCCGAAATTGACGAAGCCATCGTGCGGATCAACCGGAACCTGAACGCCTAAGTAACTCGGCGGGTGCTGGCCATCGCCGCCGGTCGCTTGGCGGTGAGCGGCGTTTGATCAGGCACCCCAACCCCGATCGAGACTGCGGTACTGCACAGCCTCTGCCAAGTGCTTGGCCTCGACGCGTTCGCTGCGCCCCAGGTCAGCGATGGTCCGCGCGACCTTCAAAATCCGGTCGTGGGCGCGGGCGGAGAGGGCCATTTTGCGGATCGCCAGCTCTAAGGTCCGTTCGCCAGCCGCGTCCAACGCACAGACCTCGCGCAGGCGTGCGGGCGGGATGTAGGCGTTGTAGTAGCCTCGGGCCAGTTGGATGAGGCGCGTGGCCTCCACCCGTTGGCGCATCTCCGATGAGGAGGCGCCTTCGTTCTTGGAGCGCAGGTCCTGATAGGGAACGGCGGGCACGTCGATCTGGATGTCGATACGGTCCAGCAAGGGCCCGCTGATCTTGCCTAAGTACCTCTGGATAATGGCTCCCGTGCAACGGCACTCGCGGCTGGCATCGCCCCAAAAACCGCAGGGACAGGGATTCATGGCGCAGACGAGCATCACGCGGGCCGGGAAGACCAGCGACATGTTGGACCGTGCCAACGACACGTGCCCGTCTTCTAACGGCTGGCGCAGCAACTCGAGCACGTGGCGCGAAAACTCGGGCAATTCATCTAAGAACAGAATGCCGTTGTGCGCCAGGCTCACCTCGCCCGGCTTGGGCGTGCCGGAGCCGCCGCCGATGAGGCCGGCGTCAGAAACGGCATGGTGTGGCGCGCGATATGGCCGCTCGACCAGCAGGCCCGCGCCCAGCGGCAGCACACCGGCTACCGAATGGACCTGCGTCGTTTCGAGAGCTTCCGGAAAGGTGAGCAGCGGCAGGATTGTACAGAGGCGCTTGGCCAGCATCGTCTTGCCTGAACCCGGCGGGCCGATCATCAGCGCGTTGTGGACTCCAGCGGCGGCCACCTCCAGTGCGCGCTTTGCGGAGGCCTGCCCGCGGACGTCGCGAAAGTCGAGGCCGTTCTCGACATTCTGGTCGGCGCGGCCACGGGTGGGCACTTCGCAGGGGACGGCGAAGTCAGCATTGCCGAGCAACTTCACCACGTCGGCGAGATTGTCCGCCGGGTAGACTTTCACGCCCTCGACGACGGCGGCTTCGTGGGCATTCTCGGTGGGGACGATCAGATGGGGGATCCCCTGCCGGCGCGCGCAAACGGCGATGGACAAGGCTCCGCGCACGGGACGGATCTTGCCATCCAAGGACAGCTCACCCACGATGAGCGGGTCGAACGGAGCGCGGGCAATGTGATTGCGGAAGACGCCCATCGCGCCTAGCACGCCTAGCGCCATCGGCAGGTCGAAGCTGGCCCCTTCTTTGCGAATGTTGGCGGGCGCGAGGTTGATGGTGACGGCGCGGGTGGGGTAGCCGAAGCCCGAATGCACCAGCGCTGATTTGATCCGCTCGCGGCTTTCGCGTACTGCGGCGTCCGGCAGGCCGACGGTGATGAAGTCGCGATCGGAGCCATGGGAGTGGAGATCCACCTCGATGTCGATGGGGTGGGCGTCGATGCCAAAGACGGCAGCGCTCTTCGTACGATATAGGCTCATATGTAGTAAGTGGGCTGCGGAAGGGAAAGTTCTCACATATTTTGCGGAAAGCGCAAAGATATTCTTAGATTCGCCGTCTGTTCGCCTTCAAATTTGCAGTAAAGATAAAAATCCTAAATCTTAGGTCCATTGCGCGTAATCTTGGGTAAGAAGAAAGAGAACCATGGCCACTGCTGTTGCCCGCCCAGCGACTCATCCGTCCGCACTTTTGGCGCCCCACCGATTGCAGGTAGAGAGCGAACTTCGAAGCATTCTACCTCCCGCCTCTTCCTCCCCCGTGAGTGCTTGCATGGATTATGCGGTGATGGGCGAGGCGCAGCGCTTAAGGCCACTCTTGGCGATTCGGGCAGGACGGCTGCTGGGTAGTGACGAGGCGTTGACACTGCGGGCGGCGGCAGCCACCGAACTGCTGCACTGTGCGTCGCTAATCGTGGACGACTTGCCGTGTATGGACAACGACGCCACCCGCCGCAATCTTCCTTCGGCGCACATCGCTTACGGGGAAAGTACGGCTTTACTTGCAGCTTTCGGCCTGGTGGCCCTGGCCGCCCGGACGGTGATTGAGCAGGAGTGCGAAGAGCGACATTGGAGTGGTCAGCGCCGCTTTCAGGTGGCATTGCTGCGTACGCTCGATTGCACCAGCTTGATTGGCGGCCAAGTGATGGATCTCGAACTATCTGGTACTCGCCGGGAGCAGTGCCGCGATATGTTGAACGACCTCAAAACGGTTCCGCTCTTTTCGCTCTCCATCCAGGCGGCCGCATCCTACGCGCCTGGCCCGCCGCAAGGTTCACTGAAATGCTTCGGGCGAAATTACGGCGTGGCCCTGCAGATGACCGACGACTATTTGGATGGTGAGGTTCTCGATATCGTGCCCCTGGTAGAGCAACTGGCGGTAACTAAGGATTGTCTGGCCCCTTACGGACCGGCTGCCCGTCCCTTGCAAGAGTTAGTGGAGTATCTGCATGCCCGCGCGCAAGATTATCGTCATCGGTAGTGGTTTCGGCGGTTTGGGAACCGCAGTTCGTCTGCAAACCAAAGGTTACCAAGTGGAACTGGTGGAGGCGCGAGACAAACTAGGTGGCCGCGCCTACGTGTACGAACAGGACGGTTTCAAGTTCGATGCCGGGCCCACCGTCATCACCGCGCCCTTCATGATCGACGATCTATTTGCAGGTGCCGGCAAGCGGACCGCAGACTACGTCAAGATCGTGCCGGTTGACCCTTTCTACCGCATCGAATTCCACGACGGCCGTTCGTTTGAATACGGTGGCGATGAGGCTGAAACCGAGCGCCGCGTGGCCGCTTTCTCCCCAGGGGACGTAGATGGCTACAAAGCCATGATCCGGGCCACGAAGGCGATTTTCGCGAAAGGCTTCCTCGAACTATCCGACCGGCCGTTTCTCAACTTCACGGACATGATCAAGGTGGCGCCGGACTTGATCCGTTTGCAAAGCTACAAGACCGTCTACCAGTTCGTTTCTGCATATATCCAAGATGACTTACTGCGCCGCGTGTTTAGTTTTCATCCTCTGTTAGTCGGTGGCAACCCGTTCCAAACCACGAGTATCTATGCTCTCATCCATCATCTGGAGCGCGAATGGGGCGTGCATTACTCCATGGGCGGCACGGGCGCCCTGGTGCAAGCCTTGGGCAAGTTGTTCCAAGAGCTTGGTGGTCAAGTACGATTGAATGCTCCGGTGAAGCAGATTCTCACGAAGGACGGCGCGGCGAGTGGCGTGATGCTCGAAAACGGCGAACAACTCTTGTCGGACGCCGTCGTCTCCAACGCCGACATCGCGAATACGTATCGCCTCATGCTGCCCGCCGAGCAACGCAAGCGCAATAGTAATCGGCATCTCGAGAAAATGAGTTACTCGATGTCGCTTTTTGTCATTTACTTCGGAACGCGCAAACAATATCCAAACGTGGCGCATCATACGATTATTTTGTGCGAACGCTATCGGGAGTTACTGCATGAGATCTTCAATACGAAGGTGCTCTCGCCGGACTCGTCGCTTTACCTCCATCGCCCCTCGGCTACCGACCCCAGCATGGCCCCACCCGGCAATGACTGCTTCTACGTCCTGATCCCCGTGCCTAACCAGCAGAGCGGCATCGACTGGACCCAAGCCGCCCAGCCCTTCCGCGACCGCATCATGAAGTTCCTTGACGAACATTACCTGCCGGGCCTGCTCGAAAACGTGGCCACGGAACGCTATTTTAGCCCACTCGATTTCGAGACCACTTTACGGAGCTACGCCGGTGCCGCCTTCTCCTTTGAACCAATCTTCACCCAATCGGCTTGGTTTCGGCCGCATAATGAATCCGAGGACATCCGTCAGCTGTATTTCGCTGGCGCCGGGACGCATCCCGGGGCCGGCGTGCCGGGAGTCCTATCTTCGGCCAAGATTGTGGAAAAACTGATTTGCGAACGGCTACCGAACTAGCTCCGATTTATAGGGAAGCGGCGCGCGCGACGGCCATTGGCTCGAAGAGTTTCTTCTTCGCGACACGCTTCTTCCCCCGGGAACTGGCACGCTCGGCGCATGCCGTCTACTGGTTCTGCCGCACCACCGACGACCTGGTGGATGAGTGCGCCAGCCTCGACGAAGGCCGGCGGAATCTCGAAGCTTGGGCCCTCCGCAC
>JAYVUQ010000766.1:0-5091 GCA_043787785.1 Bryobacteraceae bacterium | reverse complement strand
TTGCCAGCAATATGGCATCGCCTTCGTGGGGCCCGACCCCGCCATCCTCGATTCTCTCGGCGACAAGACCGCGGCGCGGAAATTGGCCCAAAAGGCCGGTATCAGCGTCGTACCAGGGACGGCCCAGGCCGTCACACGGCAGGAAGATGCTGCCGCGATAGCGGCCACCATCGGCTTTCCACTGATCATCAAAGCGGCTTTTGGCGGCGGCGGGCGCGGTATGCGCGTGGTGGAGAATGCGAGTGAATTCGCCATCAAGTTGGACGAAGCCCGCGGCGAAGCAGCGGCCGCATTCGGCAACGATGCCGTCTTCCTCGAACGCTTCATCCGGCGCGCCAAGCACATCGAAGTACAAATTCTGGGCGACACGCACGGCAACTTACTCCACTTATACGAGCGCGATTGCTCCGTACAGCGCCGGCATCAAAAAGTGGTCGAGGTCGCCCCCGCGGTGAACCTGGCGCCGCGCATTCGCGAAGAACTATGCGCGGCGGCACTGAAGTTAGGCCGCGCCGCCGGTTACACCAACGCCGGCACGGTGGAGTTTCTCGTCGACATCGACCGTGGCGAGTGGTATTTTATCGAAGTGAATCCGCGCGTGCAGGTGGAGCATACGGTTACCGAAGTCGTTACCGGCATCGACATTGTTCGCGCCCAGATACAGGTTGCCCAGGGGCATAACTTGCATGGCGACGTGATGCGCTTACCCCGGCAAGGCGACGTCGCCGTGAATGGCTTCGCTCTGCAATGCCGCGTCACCACAGAGGACCCGGCGCACAATTTTACACCGGATTATGGCAAAATCCACACCTATCGCTCCCCGGCCGGCTTCGGCATTCGTCTTGATGGCGCATCCGCGTACGGCGGCGCGGTAATTACGCCTTATTACGACTCACTCCTAGTAAAGACCACCGCCTGGGGCCGCGACTTCCCCCAAGCTTGCCAGCGCATGGATCGGGCCCTGCGCGAATTTCGCATCCGCGGCGTGAAGACGAATATTCCCTTCCTCGAAAACGTCATCAACGACGAGCCGTTTCAGAAAGGCGAAGTGACGACGAGTTACTTGGAGCAGAACCCGCGCTTATTCAAGTTCTCGAGCCGCCGCGACCGTGCCACCCGCCTCCTGACTTACTTAGGCGAAGTGATCATCAATGGCAATCCCGAAGTGGCCGGCAAGCCACACCCCGCTTCGTTCCCCCGCATACCCGTGCCGGAACATATCCTCGGCGCGCCGCCAGCGGGCACCAAGCAAATCCTCGACGCGCTGGGCGCGGAAGGCTTCGCCAAGTGGACCAAGCAACAGAAACGCCTGCTGCTCACCGACACTACGTTTCGCGACGCCCATCAAAGTTTGCTCGCCACCCGCATGCGCAGTTACGACTTACTCGCCATCGCCAACCACGTCGCGCATCGTCTGCCCAATCTCTACTCGCTCGAAATGTGGGGCGGCGCCACTTTTGACGTTGCCATGCGCTTCCTGCTGGAGGACCCATGGACGCGCCTGCGCCGCCTGCGCGAAGAAGTGCCGAACATCTGCTTCCAGATGTTACTGCGCGCTTCCAATGCGGTGGGGTATACCGCTTACCCCGACAACGTGGTGCGCGAGTTCATCGCCACCGCCTCCGAACAGGGCATCGACATTTTCCGCGTTTTCGATTCGCTGAACTGGCTCCCCAACATGAGGGCGCCGCTCGAAGCCGTGCGCCGCACCAAGGGCGTAGCCGAGGCGGCCATCTGTTACACCGGCGACATCTTGGATCCCCGCCGCGATAAGTACCCGCTCACTTACTACCTGAAGATGGCCAAGGAACTCGAGAAAATGGGTGCCCATGTTTTAGCCATCAAGGATATGGCTGGCCTGTGCAAACCCTACGCCGCCGAAAAGCTGGTGAAAGCGCTACAGCAGGAAATCGGCTTGCCGATTCATTTTCATACTCATGACTCCAGCGGCTTGAACGCGGCCTCCATCTTTAAAGCCGCCGAAGCCGGGGTAGACGTGGCCGATGCCGCCATCGCTTCGATGTCCGGTGGCCTATCGCAACCGAATCTGAATAACATCGTGGCAGCGCTGGCGAACACGAAGCGCGATACCGGGCTCGACGCCCAGCCGCTCTCCGTTTCGAGCGAATATTGGGAAGCGGTGCGCGCGCACTACCGGCCTTTCGACACCGGCCCACGCTTCGGACTGGCTGACCTCTACTGGCACGAGATGCCGGGCGGCCAATATACGAATCTGCGCGAGCAGGCCGAGAGTATGGGCCTGGGTCCGCGTTGGGCGGAAATTGCCCATACTTACGGCGAAGTGAATTATTTATTTGGCGACATCGTCAAGGTGACGCCCTCCAGCAAAGTCGTCGGCGACCTCGCCATTTTCCTCGTCAGCCATGGCATGACCGTCAGCGAGTTCGCGAACCTGCCGCTCGACCATTCGCTCACCCTGCCCAATTCTGTGATCGACATGCTGATGGGTTCGCTCGGCATTCCAGAAGGCGGCTGGCCAAAGCGCGTCCGGGATTTGATCCTCCAAAAAGTGAAGCCGCTCAAAGGCCGGCCTGGCGCAAGCCTCAAGGCCGTCAACCTAGCGGAAACCAGCGCACAGCTCGAAAAGAAGTTCAGCGCCAAGCCGACGCGGACCGACCTGATGAGCCACCTGATGTACCCCGACGTCTTCGCCAAGTTCGCCAAGGCGCGCGCCACCTATGGTGAACTCGAGGTGATCCCCTCGCGCCAGTTTTTCTACGGCATGGAAAAGGGCGAAGAAGTGCAGGTAGAACTGGAAGCCGGCAAGACGCTCTACCTCAAGTTCCTTACCGCCAGCGAGCCGCACCCGGACGGCACGCGCACCGTCTTCTTCGAGCTAAACGGCCAGCCACGCGAAGTGACCGTGCGCGACAAGGCGCTTAAGAGCCTGGCACCAGAGCGCGTGAAGGCTGACCCTGGCGTGGCTGGCCAAGTGGGCGCCCCGATTCCTGGCGCCATCACCAGCCTGTTTGTGGAACTGAATCAGAGCGTGGAAAAGGGCGACAAATTGCTGGTCCTTGAAGCCATGAAGATGCAGACCACCGTTTCCGCGCCAATCGCCGGCCGCGTGAAACAACGCCTAGCGAAGACGGGTGACAGCGTCGACGCCAAGGATCTGCTGATCGTGATCGAGTAAGTTTACTGTACCGTCTCGCGCCGCCGGGGCGTGGGTGCCCAGATGTTCTTGACGAAAAGGATGTCCGCATCGGCGGCCAGAGGTTCGTTCACGGCGTGGTAGTCGACGCTCTTGAACAATTCCTGGGCCGCCAGATTGGTGCGGGGCACGGAGGCGAAGATCTTCGGTGTTTCGCAGAAAGGCTCAAAGCCCATCAACATGTCCGCGCCCACACCATCCCGGCGCTGCTCCGGTATGACGTAGATCAGCTTCACACAACCCTGCTTGGCCTTGGCGCTGTAGTCAAAGATGCCATAGGCCATAATCTGGCCTTCATGGGTCATCAGCTTGCAGTTTCCTTCCGCAATCGCCTGCTCGATCATCCGCCGTTTGGCCGGGTCCTGTCGAGCGTCCTCGTCCACATCCTGAATGTGCTGCAAATCGTCCGGCTCGGCCGTTTCGGTCATGTAGCACTTGAAATCTTGGAGTTCTGACTCGTCGATCTCGTCAAACTCGGCCTCAGTTTTCTTGGGCAAGGTTTCAGCTTTCATAATTCCTCCAATGGAGTCTATTTATACAGCATTATAGAGGAATATTGCCGTGTTTTTTTCGGGGCATGGTATCGACCTTGTTTTCGAGCATCCGCAGGGCCGCAATCAGGCGCGGCCGGGTGTCGCGGGGCTCGATGACGTCGTCGACAAAACCATGTTCGGCGGCGACAAAAGGATTGGCGAAACGGTCCTGAAACTCTTGCACCTTCTCTGCCCGCGTATCCCCGGGAGTCGCCGATTCAGCCAATTCGCGCCGGTAGACAATGTTCACCGCGCCCTCCGCCCCCATCACGGCGATCTCGGCCGTGGGGTAGGCGAGGTTGATGTCAGTGCGTAAGTGTTTTGACCCCATTACGCAATAGGCCCCACCATAGGCCTTGCGCGTAATCACAGTGATTTTAGGCACCGTGGCCTCGGCATAGGCATACAACAACTTCGCCCCGTGGCGGATGATGCCGCCAAACTCCTGCTGGACGCCGGGAAGGAAGCCAGGCACATCTTCAAAGGTGATGATGGGGATATTGAAGGCATCGCAGAAGCGGACGAAGCGGGCAGCTTTCACCGACGAATCAATGTCCAGGCAGCCGGCCAAATAGTTCGGTTGGTTAGCCACCATACCGACCGTACGGCCATCTAAGCGGGCAAATCCAACGACAATATTCTTTGCGTAATGTTCGTGAATTTCAAGAAAATCCGCATTATCCACCACCCGCGTGATGACGTCCTTAATGTCGTAGGGCACGTTCGAGGCTTGGGGCACCACGGTGTCGAGGGCGGCATCGCGCCGGTCCACCGGATCCTGGCTGGGCTGGCGCGGGGCTTCGTCGCGATTGTTGCTCGGCAGGAACGAGAGCAACCGCCGCAGTTGGCGCAGACAATCGGCGTCATCGGTCGTCAAGAAGTGCGCTACGCCACTCTTCTCGTTATGGGTCATGCCGCCGCCCAGCTCTTCTTTGGTCACTTCCTCATGGGTGACGGTCTTGATGACTTCCGGCCCGGTGACGAACATATAGCTGGTTTGATCGACCATAAAGACGAAGTCGGTGATGGCGGGCGAATATACGGCCCCGCCCGCGCACGGGCCCATGATGGCGGAGATTTGAGGCACCACGCCGCTGGCGAGCGTGTTGCGGAGGAAAATATCCGCATAGCCGGCGAGCGACAACACGCCTTCCTGAATGCGCGCACCGCCCGAATCGTTCAGGCCCACCAGAGGAGCGCCGTTCTTAAGCGCCAGGTCCATCACTTTGACGATCTTGCGGGCGTTGGTTTCCGATAGGGAACCGCCCAGCACGGTGAAGTCCTGGGCAAAGACATAGACCAGCCGTTGATTGACGTAGCCCCAGCCGGTAAGGAAGCCATCGCCTTCGTAGACTTGTGCGTCCATCCCAAAATCGCGGCAGC
>JAYVUQ010000765.1:0-3265 GCA_043787785.1 Bryobacteraceae bacterium | reverse complement strand
GCCGGTGCCGGCGGCACGGTGGACCTGCCACAGCCCGACTTTACCGGCGCGGCCTCTATGTCGTCAAGCGCGGGCAAGGTCTTCCTAGTGAATGCGTCGGGCGACGTGTTGGACTTAGTTGGGTATGGCGTGGCGGCTGACCAGTTTAAAGGCGCGCCCACTCGCGACTTATCGAACACCACCGCCGCGTTACGCGCTCGCAATGGCTGTCAGGATACGGGCAACAACGCAGCCGACTTTACGATTGCCGCCCCGGTGCCGCGGAACCGGCAATCGGCGGTAGTGAACTGTTCGGCGGTGCAATTCACCTTATTGACGACGATTGCGGCGGTGCAGGGCACGGGTGCGACGAGCCCACTGGAAGGGCTTCGCGTCGGTGTAAGCGGCATTGTTACCTTCCGCCGCTCCAATGGATTCTACCTGCAAGATAGTGTCTACGACCCCAACGCCTCCACTGGCATCTTCGTATTTACGCAGAGCATTCCGCCCGATGTGGCGCAGCCGGGGAATCAGGTGATGGTGTTTGGCGACGTGGCGGAGTTCCGGCCGGCGGCTGATCCGGAGAGTGCGCCGCTGACGGAAATTATTAACCCCACCGTCAACTTGCTGCTGCGTGACCGGGGGATTCCCGCGCCGGTGACGCTTTTGCCTGACGTGGATCTGGAGCGTTACGAAGGCATGCTGGTGCAGGCTGCAGCCCTGAACGTGGTGTCGCCGACGGTGGGCGGAGTATTCTGGGGAACGCTGGATTCGCCGCGACCCTTTCGGCGGGTGAATGGAGCCCGCTGGCCAAATCTACTGCGGGTGGTGTTGCCAACGCCACTGACGGCGGGGGCGAAACTGGTGAATGTTGCGGGCCCACTCGACTTCGCTGCGCGCACTTACACCATTTACGGGACGGGATTCGACAACTTACCCGCAATACCGGCCTTTCCCCCCGCGCCGCCGCGAGGGGACAGCGAGTTTACGGTGGCCACGCTCAACATCCAGCGTTTCTTTGACGATTTGGACCAAGGCAACGGTGTTGCGCCGACCCCGCCAATGGAGTTTACGCGGCGGTTGAACTTACTCAAGAGCTATGTGACTGACCGGCTCGGCTTGCCCGACGTGATCGTCATCGAGGAGGCAGAGAATCTTCCGGCCCTGGAGCGGGCAGCGGCGGCCATTGGAGTCGACTATCTGGCGTTTACTGCGCCATCGAATGACCCGAGCGGGATTACGACGGGCTTCCTGGTACGGCATACGCGGATCACGGTAGAGTCGGTTGCGCAACTTGCCAAGGATCTGGAGTTTGCGCCGGGCCAAGTGACGCATGACCGCCCGCCGGTGTTGCTGCGGGCACGCCGGGGTAGTTTCGCCTTTGCGGTGATGGGCGTCCACATGCGCTCCCGGTTGAATTTAGAGGATGCGCGGGTGCAGGCCAAACGAGCCGCCCAGTTTGCGTCGGTGCGCGAGGAACTCGCGCAGTTACCCGCTGGCTTACCCACTGCCGTGTTGGGCGATTGGAATTCTTTTGCCGAGGAGATACAGATTCCGGGCTTTCAGAATTTATCACTTACTCTTTCGACCAACGACAACTACAGTTACATTTTCGATGGGCAAACGCAGACGCTGGATCACATCCTGATTAATCCAGCGTTCGCTGGAACTTTCAGCCGGCTGCACTACGGACGTGGGAATGCCGATGCGCCGGCGGAGCAGCGCCTGTCGGATCACGATGGGGCGGTGGCGTATTTCACGACTGTCGGCGTGCCTTTTACGGCTTCCACGATAGTGAGTAGCGTTAGTTTTCTTTCCGGACCGATCGCGCCGAACGAGGCAATTACAATCTTTGGCCCGCCCGGATTTACTCCGAACGAGCCCCCAGCGAGTGCGAACTTGCGGGTGTTGATTGATGGAGTGTCGGCGCAGGTACTTTATGCGGGACGCGATCAAGTGGTGGCCCTGACGCCCAATGCCCTAAACTTGACCAAGGCCCTGGTGACGGTGACGGTGGAGCGCAACGGTACCGCAGTCCACACAGTGTTGGTGCCCACCACGGATGCCCAACCCGGGCTGCCCACGATATTTGGTCGTCTGCGGCAACTCGCCGCGTTTGATATGCGCCCTGGCAGCACGCAAGAGATCTTCCTTACGGGCCACGGTGTGCTGCCCGTCACCACCCGCAATACCAATGTTCGCCTCTGTGGGCTGGCGGCGGAAGTTACTTCGGCCAAGGTTTATCCCAACAGCCATACTGCTTTTGCAGCCATCGAATTCACGGTGCCTGTGGATTGCCCGTCCGGAGGGCAATCGATCGAGGTATCAATCGGTAGCCGAACAGCTCAATCAGGGATCACGGTAAATATTCGCCCTTAGACGACGTTGCGTGCAAGTTGTATGCACGTCACTATTTGCCGTGCATGGCGAAGCCGTAAAGGGTGTCGCCGGCGCCGACGACGATATATTGAATGCCGTCGAGTTGATAGCTGATGGGGCCGTTGCTCAGGCCGGCACCTAAGTTGGCGCGCCAGAGAGGTTGGCCGGTGGTGGCGTTTAGCGCGACAAAGTTATTGATGGGATCACCGGCGAAGACGACGTTGCCGGCGGTGCTGAGCACGCCGGAACGCGGGCCGCCGGGCCCTTCCCACTTATGGCTCCAGCGGACCTTGCCGGTTTGATAGTCGATGGCTTGCATGACGGTTTCTGACCAGCCGCCCCGGTCGTTACCACCCCAGCCTTCGGGCTTTTCGGTGTCGTCGTAAATGTAGTAAACGCTGTAGGCATTCGAGGCGTTGACATAGAAGAGTCCGGTGGCGGGGCTAAAGCTGGGCGGTGGCCAGTTGGCGGCGCCCGCTTGGTTGGGGGATACCAAAGCACCATCGAGTTGAGGATACTTGGCGGGGTCTGGAATGGGCTGGCCTTTCTTGTCGAGGCCCTTGGCCCAATTCGCCTTGGCGAAGGTGGAAGTAACGACGTTCTTGCCCGTGGCCCGATCGAGCACAAAGAAGTAGCCGTTGCGGGCGGCTTGAGCGAGTAACTTACGCGGCTGGCCATTAATGGTGCCGTCGATGAGCACGGGCGTCTGGTTCGCGTCCCAGTCATGCGTGTCGTGGGGCGAAGACTGGAAGTACCAGGCGCGCTTGCCGGTATCGGCGTTGACGGCGACGATGCACTCGGTGAATAAGTTATCGCCCATGCGGCCTTTGTGGGCGATGACGGGCTGGGGGTTGCCGGTGCCGAAGTAAATGAGGTTGAGTTCCGGATCGAAAGTAGTGGAGCCCCA
>JAYVUQ010000764.1:0-4066 GCA_043787785.1 Bryobacteraceae bacterium | reverse complement strand
CTATGCCGAACTTTGGCATCATCTTCGGAAGGCAGGACGGCCAATTCCTGATAACGGTATCTGGATCGCGGCCACTGCCTGGGAACATGGCCTCACGCTTTTAACCCTGGACCGGCACTTCCTGGAACTGCCGCAAATCATAGTAAAACATCACGAGCCGACCGTCTAAGGCAAAACCGTGCAGCCACGCCACATATTGCGCGGCGGGGCGTAAGCAACGAGCCGCTTGTCATAGTCGACAATCAGATCCACCTCGCTGCCTGGAGCAAACTCCAGCACCCGGATAATGCCCCCCACACAGGACCATTTCTGCGGCATCTTCACCCCGGCCGGGTTCTGGTACACGCCCTTAGGGCCAAAGTCTTCTAAGAATTTCTCGTACGGAAAATAGCGGCAAGGGTTCGAGTCCGTGCATCCGAACGTAGCGTAAGCGGCCTTGTAGTCCTTCTTTTCGAGCGACTCCAGGAAGGTGTTCAAAGCCTGCCGTTCGCGGTAATGGCGGAAGGAGTAGAACAAAACTACCGAGAGCACCAAGACGCAGAGGGCGGTGATGACGCCCCACTTCACGAGCCCTTCGCGCTTCGCTTCCCCGGCGCCGTAGTTCTCAAGGTAGCCAGCCATGTTCTACTTCGCGGTGGGGTAAGTCTTATCGTAAGCGGCGGTGGCGTCGCCGGTGACGTCGAAGACGGTCTTGAAGAAGATCGCGTTCGCGGCTTCAATCACTACGTCGAGCCCTTTCTCTTCGGCCAGCTTCTTCACGACGTCAGTCATGCGTTGGCCACTGCGTTGCAAGATCTCGTTGCGTTCGCGATCCACATCGGCTTGCAAGTCCTCGCCCAAGCGCTGCAATTCGCGCTGCTTGCGGGTGCCAGTCGCCTGCAGATCTTCGGCCTGCTGTTGGGTCATTTTGGCGGCACCAGTCTGCAACTGGGTCTGAATCTGCTGTAAGTCCTGCTCCAACTTCGCCATGGACTGCTGGCGGGGGCGGAACTTAGTTTCGAGCTCGGCTTGGGCCTTCTTGATTTCCGCCGTATTCAATACAGCTTTTTGCAGATCAATGATCGCCAATTTCACTTGGGCCGCCATCGTCAGGCCGCCCAACACCACCAAAACCAATAAACGCTTCAACATCTCAGAAACACTCCTTCAAATCTAACGGCCACCACATGTGACGCCGGCCACGCGATTTGCGGTACCCGATGTCCCCTGAAAATTTTACGCCGGATTCTCTACAGTATATCCGGCGGGCCTAACGCTTCGCCACCAGCACGCGCGAGGGATAAAAGCCCTGGCGCGTGGAGCGGTCCTTTTCAATGTGGAAACCCGCCTGCTCCACCCACGCCGGCATCCGGTTGGACACCTGTCGACCCCAAAAGGCGGGCACCAGCTTGCCGCACACCTTGTAGCCCTCGTTAAACATGGCGTCATTCTGGCCGATCAGGATCGCCGTGAGGCGGCCGCCCGGGCGCAACACGCGCCGGATCTCCCGCAAGGTCTTGTGGATATCCTCGTGGTCCAGCAATTCGTACAGGTAGCATGACACCACGTGGTCAAACGAGCCATCGCGGTAAGGCATGTGGCGCGCATCCACCGCCTGCAACAACATGCGCGAATCCGGAAATTCCCGGCGCACCCGGCGTTCCGTAAACGCGGCCATGTTGGGCGATAAATCGAACCCCACCGTCACCCCGGACGGATTTCGTTTCAACAGCCGGCGGAACATCTCGCCAGATCCCGTCGCCACTTCCAGCACCTGCTCGCCATTCTGAATCTCACTCATTTCCAGCGCCAGGCGATGCGCTTTCGAGTGAAAGAAGAAGGTGGATGCCGGATACACCGAAGCCACGCGGTCGTACACTTTGCGCGTCCGGTCGGAGATGGTCTTGTGAAAGTGGTCGGCCCGATAAGCCAACACAGACAGATTCAGCTCGCTCAAGTGCACCTCATATCCAAACCTTAGCCAATCTTGGCCAGCGTCGGCTCGTATTCCGGAATTTCGATCTCAAAGCGCGTGCCTTCGCCCGGCTTACTATCGACGTCCATCCGGTAATGCTCACCGAAAATTACCTTTAGCCGCTCATTGACGTTGCTGACGCCGATTCCCTGTCCCAGCAAATCCTGCAGGCTGCTCTCGGGAATTCCCACGCCATCGTCTTCGATTGTCAATTGTAACCTTTGTCGGACCATTCGGCTGCGAATCCGAATCGTCCCCCCCTCCAACTTAGGTGCCAGGCCATGCTTAATCGAGTTTTCTACCAACGGCTGCAACAGCATCCACGGTACCTGAAAATCGAGCGTCTCGGGTGCTATCTCCCGCTCAAATCTTAGCTTTTCCCGAAAACGGACCATCTCGATGGCCAGATAATCGTCAATGAAGGCCAATTCTTCTCTCAATGTGGTTAGATGTGCAGTTTTTCGCAACAGCCGGCGCAAAATGTTCGAGAGCTTCGAAACCACCTGCCGGGCCTCGGCCGGGTTGCTGCGGATCAGCGCCGAAACCGAGTTCAGCGTATTGAAAAGAAAGTGCGGATTAATCTGATAAGTCAGCGCCCGCAGCCGCGCTTCGGTAGCCAGGCGCTGCTGCGCCTCAAGCTTCCTCTCAGTCCGGAAGGAGTTCCAGATCTTCAGAGGCACGGCCGTACACAGGACGGAGAGGGCAAACGTTGACAGCACCACCAGCCCCGGCATGCTCGGGTTCTCCTCCGTAAAGGGTGTGTAAAAATTTCGCGTGCCAAAGATGCGTTCCGCGGTTAGGCCCAGAAAGGCGCACAAAAAGATCGTGGCCAGAAACAAGAACTGAAAGGCGCGCCGCGTGCGGCCCCTGGGGTCGCCGACGAGCCGGTAGAGTGTAATCGTGTCAAAGAAAGGTGAGAAGCGCCAAATCTCTTCAGGGTCCGGCGCCAGGTCACGCAGTAAGCCGCCCATCACGCCCACGCCGGCATAAAACGGCATCGACATCAGCTCATGGTGCAACATGCCGGGCAACGAGGTGATGATCCCCGCCAGCAAGCCGGTGAAATAGCCGCCCAAGACCCCGGCGAGCAAGCTGCCGGCCAAGGCGATGTCGGCCGCTTGATAACTGCCCGTCAAGATGCGCGTCGCCGAGCCGGCCCCGAAGATTCCCCCGAAGGCCAGCGCCATCAGCAGGCGCTCTTTCATGGTGCGCTCCTCGCGAAGCAGCATCCGCTGAAACGCGCCTAGCCGCACCAGTACGCTCGCAATCGACGCGGCGGCGGCTAGTTTCAAAAGCAGCGTATAAAGGATCTGCTGAGACACGCTTGTCACCAGTCTATGTCAAAGCGCTGTTAAACTAGAGGTTTGAGTACCCCACAGCTTCGCCTCGACCGAGTGGCTGAGGCGGATTTCCCCAGCGAATTCGGCCATTTCCGCATCCACGGCTTTGAAGGCCATTTTGCCGACGGCCGCCTCGAAGAGTGCCTCGCCCTCGTCATGGGCGACCTTGCCGGAGCCCCCCCTCTCGTCCGCATTCACTCCCAGTGCCTCACCGGCGACGTCCTCCATAGCCTCCGTTGCGACTGCCGCAATCAACTCACCGCCGCCCTCGAACGCATCGCCGCAGCCGGCCGTGGCCTCTTAATTTACGAGCACCAGGAAGGCCGCGGCATCGGGCTCATGAACAAGCTCCGCGCCTACGCCTTGCAAGACCAAGGTGCCGATACCGTCGAAGCCAACGAAGCCCTGGGCTTTGAAGCCGACCTCCGCAACTTCGCCATGCCCGCTAGTATTCTTCGGCACTTTGGTCTGCGCCGAGTCCGCTTCATGTCGAACAACCCCGATAAGATCGCCGCCCTCAATCTGGCCGGCATCGAAGTTACGGAGCGGGTTCCCATCGAAATGCCCGCCCTGGCTTCCCGCGAAGCCTACATGCGCACCAAGAAGACTCGCCTGGGTCACTTGCTTGAGAATTCGTAGTGCCAAACATCTTATTCGTTGCTCATCTCTAACTTCCCGCGCTCCGCCACCCCCTCTGGGCAGGACTATTCTACAGATTGACTCCCGGAAGGCTTCTATTATATGCTTATCCCACTCTGCCCGGATCTGCCGG
>JAYVUQ010000763.1:0-3552 GCA_043787785.1 Bryobacteraceae bacterium | reverse complement strand
AAGATGCCATTCGCTCCGGCGGCGGTCGTGCGCGGGTCGTGTACTTGATAGCCCGCGCCCAGCGCCAGATAAGCGGAAAGGTCACCTCGCCTCACCGTCGCGATCGGCACCGTCTGTACCTGCTGATTGGCCGGATCCTGAAACTTGTTCGCTTCCCAGGTGTAGAACCAAAAAGTCTTGTTCTTGCCGTCATAAACCTTGGGAATCATCAGCGGCCCACCCAGGGCGAAGCCATAACGATTGTCGGTATATCCGGCCAGCTGAAGACCGGCGCGATTCTGGAAGATCGTCGGCGCGTCAAAGGCCTTGTTGCGCGCCCACCAATGAGCCTCACCATGCAACTGATTCGTTCCGCCCTTGGTGTTGACGTTCACCACCGAGCCCATCGTGTGGCCGACGGAAGCGTCATAAGGCGTCGTCTGAATCTTGAACTCCGAGATCGCCATTTGCGGCACCGAAAACGCCACCCGCGGCGCCGTGCCGTCGGAATAGACATTTACCACGCCGTCAATCGAGAATTCGTTGGCGTTGTTTCCCGCGCCGTTAGTCGAAAACTGCGAGGATGCCGCGTTAAACGGCGCCTTGCGCAAGCGCAGATTGGTCCCGTTCACGGTACCCGGAGCCAGATGGACGAGGTCCATGGCATTGCCTGCGAAAAGAGGTAGTTCCACGGCGCGCCGTTGGTCCACCACTTGGCCCAGCGAAGCCTCGGCCGCGTTCAGCAACGGTGTCTCCGCGGTCACCTCCATCACCTCTTTCACATCGCCCACGGATAGCGCAAAGTCGAGCTTCACCTGGTCCGTCACCCGCACCTCTACCGCATTCTGGACGAACTTCTTAAAGCCACTGAGTTCGGCGGAGACGGTGTACTTTCCGGGGACGAGGTAAGGCAAAAAGTAGTTGCCGTCGGCATTGGCGGTGGCCGATAGGGTGATGCCCGTTTCGGGATTGGTGGCCTTGACGGCGGCACCGGCGACGGGGGCTCCAGACGAGTCCGCCACGCGGCCCAAAATGGCGCCCCGGGACTCCTGGGAGTAGGCGGCGGCACTCAACAGCGTCAGCAACAGAGCGAGACGAATTTGCATAGATAACCTCAAAATGGCGGGGTTGGTGCCCCGCCGTGTTGCCGCCATTGTAACGCGGCTATCATAGATTCGAATGCACCGTTATTGTTTGTTTCTCTTGGCCCTCGGAATCGGGATCGCGCAGGATCACGCCCAATGGAAGGACTACGGTGGCGCGCCCGATGCGGCGCAGTATTCGACTCTACAACAGATCAATCGGCTCAATGTCGGAAAACTACAGAAGGCCTGGAGCTTTCGCACCGGCGACTCTAACCGCTACTTCTTCAATCCGCTCATCGTCGACAATCTCATGTACGTGATGGCGAAGAACCTTTCCATCGTGGCCCTCGATGCCTCCACCGGCAAAGAGATCTGGACCTATGCTCCCAACTCCAAGTACATCGTCAACCGCGGTATCAACTATTGGGAGAGCCAAGACCGCTCCGAGCGCCGGCTCTTCGTCGTCAGCGACCATACCCTCCGCGCCATCGACGCCCGCACCGGCCAACTCATCACCTCTTTCGGGAAAGACAGCCAGGTGAACCTCAAAGAGGGCCTCGGCCGTGACCCCGCCAAGATCGCTCTCGTGCAGTCGCTCACCCCAGGCCGCGTCTTCGAGGATCTGCTGATTCTGGGCTCCGCCACCAACCAGGGCTACGGCTCGGCACCTGGTGACATTCGCGCCTTCGACGTTCGCACCGGCAAACTCGTCTGGACCTTCCACACCATCCCCCGTCCTGGCGAATTCGGCTACGATACCTGGCCCAAAGACGCCTGGAAGTCCGTCGGCGGGGCCAATGTGTGGAGCGAATTCTCGGTCGACCTGAAACGCGGCATTCTCTACGCGCCCACCGCCAGCGCGAAGTACAACTTCTACGGCTCCGACCGCCATGGCGCGAACCTCTTCAGCGACTGTCTCCTCGCCATCGACGCCCGCACCGGCAAGCGCCTCTGGCACTACCAGATGGTCCACCACGATATCTGGGATTACGACGACGCCACCGCGCCCAAGCTCCTCACCGTCCATCGCAATGGCAAGAAGGTCGACATCGTGGCGCAAGTGAGCAAGCAGGGCTTCGTCTGGGTCTTCGACCGCGTCAGCGGCAAGCCCATCTGGCCCATCGAAGAGCGCCCAGTGCCTCCCTCGACGATGAAGCGCGAAAGGACCTGGCCTACGCAGCCCTTCCCCACCAAGCCGCCGCCCTTCGCCCGCCAAACATTCACCGTCGACGACTTGAGCCCGTATCTGTCCACCGAAGACCGCGCCAAGTTCCGCGACGATATTCTCAGTGCCAACAACCAAGGTCTCTTCACGCCCCCAGGCACCCGCAACACCATCCAAATGCCCGGCAATAATGGCGGAGCCAATTGGGGCGGGGCAGCGGTTGATCCGTTGAGCGGCCGTCTCTACGTCGTCTCGAAAGACCTGCCCGCCATGCTGAAACTCGAGACCGAAGCCGAGCAAAAGCGCAAAGTGTCAGATTCCCCTGAACAGCACGGCCTCGCCCTCTACACCACCAAGTGCGGCGCCTGCCACGGGGTAGATCGCTTGGGCAAGCCCCCCGCCATCCCCGGCGTGGCCGAGGTCGCTCTCAACTCCACCCGCGCCGAACTAGCCAGTGTCATCCAGCAAGGCAAAGCCTCCATGCCCGGCACCAAGCTCAGCGCGGACGAACTCAATTCGCTCATCGCCTACCTCTACAACCCCACCCGCGCCAACGCCAACGTCCCGGTTGCTCCGTCCGCGCCGGGCGAAGATAAATACTACTCCGGCTTCGGCTTCATGATCGCGAGCAATGGCCTTTCGCCCATCAAGCCTCCCTGGTCCTCCCTCACTGCCTATGACTTGAACGAAGGCACCATCCTTTGGAAAGTCCCCTTAGGCGACGTGCCCGAGTTAGCCGCCAAGGGCATCAAAGGCACCGGCTCCCACTACCCCAAAGTCGGCCCCATCGTCACCGCCGGCGGACTCATCTTTACCGGCACCAGAGACAAAAAAGTCCGTGCCCTGGACGTTGACACCGGCAGTATCTTATGGGAAGCCGAAGTCGACGCGGCGCTTGAAGGTATCGCCGCCACTTACGCAGTCAACGGCAAGCAGTATGTCGTCTTTTGCGCCGCCGCCCAAGTGGGCCTAACCCCTGGAACCCAAACGCGCATCGATGGGGCCTACGTCGCATTCGCGCTACCTTAGCCCCCCGGTGATAACCGGGGGGTGACTCGAAAATATGAAAAAATAATGGGTATGGACGTACAATTGCGCCTGGCGATCGAAACGGGCCGGGTTCAGAGCGAGCAGGAAGCTATTCAGGAAGCGCTCCAACTCGTCTCGAGCTGCTCGCCGCAGTAAACTCCGCAGAAGCGTCCTACGCTCGTGGCGAGGGTCGTTTGGCTACCTCGCCCAAAGCCTGATGCCGAGATGTGGTAAATTTTCCAGACTAACCGATGCCGCCGGCTTTCCCCATTCCGCGAATGGCCTGTCAATTGC
>JAYVUQ010000762.1:0-7475 GCA_043787785.1 Bryobacteraceae bacterium | reverse complement strand
CTATGCCGACCCGGTGACCGAGAAGGGCTTCGTGTTCATGGATACGCCCGGCTACGATCCCGTGTCGGCGACCGGGCAGGTGGCCGGTGGCGCCAATATCCTCTGCTTCACCACCGGCCGCGGTTCGGCCCTCGGCTTCCCGTCAGTGCCGGTGATCAAGATCGCCACCAACACCGCCATGTTCAAACGCATGCGCGACGACATGGACATTAACGCCGGTCGCATTGCCGATGGAGACGCAACGGTGGCGCAAATCGGGCAAGAGATTTTCGACCTGCTGCTTCGGACCGCTTCGGGCGAAAGGGTGGCTGCCGAACGCAATGGCCATCGTGAGTTTGTACCTTGGCGTATTGGCCCTGTCATGTAGGAGGACCAATAATCTACGCTACTCGAAGATTTGAGGCAGCGCCGAACTTGCCACCGTTGACTTCATCCAGCGCCGGATCTCCAATAGGCTGGCCTCCTGGATCCGAGCCCCAATGTCGATGGGCAAGGTTCCGAATTTTTCCTGCAGCACCTCCATCAGCATCTCCCGTGCCGTGGTGATGGTGCTCTCGAGGCCCTTTTCCAGGCCCTTCTCAAGGCCTTCCTGGTAAATTTCTTCCAGGAATTCATTCTCGTGAATGTCGATAGAAACTGGCATACGCGCGATCTCTTCTTTCACCAGGGCTTTGAGCCCTCTTAGTCCCGATAATATCAAAAGTTCTGCCAATGCTTCTCGTTGCCGGGCCGCGGTGAGTTTACTGATCCGTTTCAAGATCGTCGCCACGGCTTGGCGTTCATCCCGCACCTTGCAGAGGATGGCGAAGATCGCCTCTTCAAGTTCACCGCCTTCGAGGAGCCAGTCCCCATCGAACTCCCGCAGATCGATCAGCCGGTACTGATATTCGAGGGCTGGGGGATGGCTGAGGCCCGCGGCGCTCCCTACTTTGCCCGGTCCTAGCCAGAACACGATCTGTACGGGTGCCCGGCCATAATCTCGCAACACCAGTGCGAAGTAAAGCAGATTCCGCCGGGCAAAGTCCTCCTGCCGGTAGCCCTGCAATTCGGTATGAATCAGCATTCCTTGGTCCGTCTCGAACAGAACGTCGGGATGCATGTTGGCCACCGTGATCATCTCAGTCGGCAGCATACGGCTCACCACCACCGTCTCGCCCAGCGCTTGCGACAGCAGGCGATGCGGCGGTTTTTGGAACAGCTTCTTTAGTGTCGCGTCGTAATTCATGAAATGGTCTTTTAGCGGGAGGAAGCTCTATTCAGCGGGGGTTTGTTCGGCAAGATACTGTTCAAGGCCCACTACCCGAATCAGATTCACCTACGCCTCCAGCCAATCGACGTGCCCTGCTTCATCCTGCAGGAGGCGCTCAAAAAGTTCCTGTGAACCGGTCGTCCTCCTCGCGCGCCAGCCGGATAAAGTGGCCGCGCAAGGCCTCGTTCAGCGCGGCAATTACTTTTGGATTGCCCTTCATTGGTATCGGTCTGTAAAGTTTTAACGCCGCGGGCGGGGGCCAAATCTCTTCACGAGATAATCAACGATTTCGTCCTTCTCGTTGGGCTTCACGTTGGCGCCCCAATTAGTCATCTTGCCCACTTCCCGGTCCCACTGGGCACGGGTGAGCCGCTGTTGGGCGATGGGCTTCTCATCGTGGCAGGCGAGGCACTTTTCGCGGAAGGCGGCGAGTTCCGGTACGGTAGCCGGGGCTGGGGCTGGGGCCGGGGCCGGTGTGGGCGCTTTGGCCATGGGGCCATCAGTAACCTCAACCGCCACCCGGTGAACTACATTCCACAAATAGCCGGACGGGTTCCACTCGGGCTCAAACGGCTGGGTGTCGCCCGAAACGTCGCGCGCACGGGCCATCAGGATGTAGTGGCCAGTGGACGCGGGGGTCCACTCGAAATGCCATTGCCGCCAACCGAAGGTATGTTTCTCGGCACCCAAGGTGGCGGGCTTCCAGGTGCGGCCACGGTCCACCGAGACTTCTACTCGCGCCACGGGCGACAGGCCGCTCCAGGCCACGCCAGAGATGCGGGTGGTGGTTCCGGGCTTAATGGCGCTGCCATCGAGCGGCGCGGCGATCACGCTCTTAATGTGCAAGGCTTCCACGGGCTTCATCTGCGCCGGGTCGATGGCGACGCCGGGCGTCACAGGCTTGCCGGGGTGCCGGTAAGCGGTCTTCATAAAGAAGCCGTCGAACTCCGTATCCAAGACGGTGATGTTAGTTAGCCACTTCACCCAGCAATCGCCGGCCCACCCGGGCACCACGACGCGCAGCGGAAAGCCATGCGACACCGGCAATGTCTCGCCGTTCATCTCGTAGGCCAGAATCGTATTGGCCTCCATCGCTTTGGTAAGCGGGATGGTGCGCTGAAAGTCCGGCATCTTGCCGACTGGCGTATCGCCGCCATTGAACAGGACGTACTTGCCCGTAGTCTTGACGCCCGCCTTCTTGAGCACATCGGCCAGCCGCACACCGCGCCACTTTGCGTTGCCCACTGCGCCGTGCTCCCATTGCAGGCCCACGATTGCGGGCTCATAAAAAGCACGGCCATTGCCGGCGCATTCGCAAACACTCACCAGTTCAACGGCCGGCATCTTCTTCAGCTCGTCGAACGACAAGGCCAGCTTGTTGGCCACCTCACCGCCCACCTCAAGCTGGAAGGTTTCGGCCTTCAAGTTGGGCGTATAGTGATGGGTCCGCACGTAGAAGCGGTCAATCGGGGTGAGGTAATCTTTGAAGCCATCGAGTTCCATCTCGATGTCGAAAGGGCGCGTCGACAGGATGCGCCCATCGCGTTTCGGGGTGTCGGCCGGCCAGACAAAAGGGGCACCGCCTAAGGCGGCTAAAAACAGACGTCGATTGGTCATTTCTTTTCACTCCAACGAATATTCAATCTCGAGATTGCGCCGTCCACTACTTCCACTTCATGCTGCTGCGAAGCGTAGCCATCTTTTGAGAATTCGAGTTTATGCTTGCCGGCGGGCAGAGCGAGCGTGGCGGGCGTTTTGGCGCTCACTTCCTTGCCGTCTACCCGCATGGCGGCGCCGGACGGCGTGGAGTCGACATAGACGGTGCCGGTGTTCGCGTCGAGTCGCGCGAAGACAGAGTCCTGCGTCGGCACTTCAAAGCGCATCGTTAGTGTCGTGTATCCCTCGCTGGTAAAGGTGGCCGTGTGGCGTCCGGCCGGCACTTGAATGTCGCAAGGCGTCCGGCAGCCACGGCCGCTTTCGAGCACGGCGGTGGCGCCGTCGGGCTGCGAGCGCAGGTTTACCGGGTACAGTGTCAACCCCCCGGTCTGCGGTTGCGTCGTCGGCTTGGGCTCGGGCTTCGGCTCTACGGTAGCGGGCACCGCGGGCGTCTTCGCTTCGGGAGCGTTGGTCTCCAGTGCCTTGGTCTCCGGCGTTTTTACCTCTGGCGTCTTAATTTCAGGAGCGGGGTTCTGCACTGCCGTTGGCGTCACCGGGGGCGGAGCGAAGTCGGTATTCTGGGCCCAGTACACGATTCCCGCGGCCGCCAATATGGCCACGCCGGCGGCGATTCCGGCGATCTTTAGCAGCCTGCCGCCCTTGCGCAATTCGGCTTCATCGCGGCTTTCGCGCGCGCGCGGCTCGGGCAACACGGGCGCCGCTTCCGGAATGGGCGCTGGTTTTGCGATCGGCGGCGACATCACCGTCGGCGCAGAATCGCTGGCCCCGCGCGGTAGCGGCTGCCACTGCGGCTCGCGAGCCAAGCCCAACTCCAGAGCCTCCACAAACTCGACGCACGTGGGAAAACGCTCCTCCCGATTCTTCGCCATCGCCTTGGCGAGCGCGGCTCCCGCTTGCGGATGCAGGCTCGAATTCAGGCGTTCGGCCGGCGGCGGATCCTGGTTCAGGATCTTATAGATCAAGGCCGGAATGCTGTCGGCGGTAAAGGGTTTTTCGCCCGTCAATAACTCATAAGTCAAAACGGCTAAGGCGAACTGATCGGCGCGCCCATCCACCGCCTCGCCTTGGATTTGCTCCGGCGACATGTAGTTGGGCGTGCCGAGCAGGGTGCCCGCAACGGTGGCTCCGCTCGATACCGATGCCTGCGCATTGATACGGGCAATCCCAAAGTCGGTCACCTTGGCGACGCGTTCGCCCTGGATCATGATGTTGGCCGGCTTCACATCGCGGTGGACGATGCCCTTGGAATGCGCAAAGTCGAGCGCGGCGGCGATTTGCTTGAGCAACGCGAGCAACGTGGCCGGGCTGGGCGCGCGCCGGTCCTGCGTGATGCTTTCGAGCGTCGGCCCATCGACAAACTCCATGAAGATGTAGGCGGTCTCGCCGTGGTCCTGGATGTCGTAAATGGTGACAATGTTGGGGTGCGAGAGGATCCCCGCCGATTGCGCTTCCCGCTTCAGGCGGTCATGCATGCGCTCGCGGTCCACCGGATCGGTGAGCGTGCTCAGGTGGATCGTCTTGATCGCAATGATGCGGCCAATGACGGGGTCAAGCGCCCGATAGACGACGCCCATCGCCCCCCGGCCCAATTCACCCTGAATTTGATATCGCCCAATCTGTTCCACAGCGTCTCAAACTAGGGTACCTGTTTCCGGCCGGGGCAGGCTCTGATATTCTTGAGGCCGATATGAAGTTGCTTTGGTTCGCTCTCTCATTCGCCAGCCTGCTGGCTGCGCAAGCTGACTTGTTTCATCTGTCGCCCGGCTCCGCCGCCTTTACCGAGGCGCTCACCGCCGCCGTGCCCAAGGGATCGCTCGAAAAGGGCGAAGCCTGGGTTGGCCGTGGCCCGGACTTTCTCTTCGCCGTCAAAGCCGACGCGCAGCCGTCGATTTCGATTGATGAGGGCGCACCGGTCAAAATGCAAAAAGCCGGTGCCTTCTGGATTCACAAAGCCGTCCTCAAAACCGGCACCATCCACCGTTTTGTTTACGACCTCAACGGCAAGCCCTTCGGCGGCAAGAACGACGTGCCCGCCTTTACGCCCGATCACTATGAACAAGCCGGCGTACCCAGGGGCAAGCTCTCTGAAAAGATGGTCCACAGCAGCAAGGTTTACGACGGCATGCGGAGTGACTACTGGACTTACGTCCCCGCCCAATACGATGCCGCCCGTTCCGCCGCCGTCATGATTTGGCAGGACGGTGCCGGCTATACAGCCCGCGAAGGCGGCTCGCGCTTGCAGATTGTCATCGATAACCTCACCCAGCAGAAGAAGATTCCCGTGGCTGTGCATATCTTTATTCAGCCCGGCCTGGAGGGAGAAAAGCGCATGCGTTCGATCGAATACGATACCGTCAATGACACTTACTCGCTCTTCCTCATGCGTGAAATCCTGCCCGCCGTGGCCGCTAACTACAACCTGCGCACCGACGCCTATAGCCGCGCGATCGCCGGCAATTCGTCCGGTGGAATCTGCGCCTTCACCGTCGCCTGGTTCATGCCGCACGAATTCGGTCGCGTGCTCTCCCGCATCGGTAGTTTCACCAGCATCCAGTGGAAGCCCGGCGAACTCGATGGCGGCAATGTTTTTCCCTTCAAAATCCGCAAGGAAGCGAAGCGCAATATCCGCGTTTGGTTACAAGATGGCAGTGAGGACCTCGAGAATACTCACGGCAGTTGGCCTTATCAGAATCTGCAAATGGCAAACTCGCTCAAACTGCGCGACTACGACTTTAAATTGAGCTTCGGCATCGGCACTCACAATGCCGGCCATGGCAATGCCGAAGCCCCCGCCGCACTTACCTGGCTGTGGCGCGATTATGATCCGGCGAAAATGGAACAAACTTACACGATGGATGCGGCTGAGAAGGGCAAGCCTTTTTACCGAGTCAAGACTTTGAACCGGGAATAGATGGATTACTCGTCACTTCCAGCCGTACGCAGTGAGCGGCTGGAAGTGATTGGGAATAGATGGAATTCTTCTTCCTAGTTGGGTTGGTGGCGTTGTCCATCGTGGCCTACCGGCAGCGCTCCCACGCGCGAGAACTGTCGGAGCAGATACGCGAACTCACGGTTCGCGTATCTGCGGCGGAGCAAGCGCTGCTGGCGATGCACCGGGCCCCGGATGTTCCAACCGCTGAGTTCGTGCCCCGGAGAGAAACCCAACCCGAACCAGTACATCAACCGCAGTTCGACGAACCGCCGCCCTTGCCTGCTTGGGCACCCTTCTCATCGTCCTCCATCGTGCCCCAGCTACCAGCAGTTGATCTGTCACCAGCGCCCACCTGGCGCGATCGTTTCCAAGGCGAAGAGTGGGAAGCCCTTCTGGGTGGCAGCATCCTTAACAAGCTAGGGGCGCTGATTCTGGTGATCGGCCTTGCTCTGTTCCTGCGTTTCTCGCTGGACGCCTTCGGGCCGATGGGCAAGATTGCTCTCGGCATCGTCACCGGCGCGTCGATGATCGCCGCCGGCATGTGGCTCGAGCGGCAAACGCGCTACAAAGTCTTTTCGATCGGCCTTCTCAGCGGCGGTTGGGCGATGCTCTATTTCACGGCCTTTGCGGCTCACGGCATCGCCGAAGCGCGCATCATCGAGAGCCCCTGGCTAGGGTTGTTGGTGCTCCTGGCGGTGGGCGCGGCCATGGTGTGGCGTTCCTTGGGCTACGAGAGTGAATGGGTTACCGGCCTGGCCTTCTTCGCCGCCTTCGCCGCCCTCCAGGTGGATCCATCCTCAGCCTTCGCCATGGCCGCCTCCGCCGTCCTCGCCGCCGGGCTCCTGGCCATCAGCGCGCGCTTTAGCTGGCGCATCATGCCCCTGGCCGGCATCCTGCTGGCTTACACCACCGTGGCCTTTTTGCCCCCCGGCGTTGGCTTCCTGCCCGGCATCGGACACCCCATCCTTTGGGTCTACTGGCTGCTGTTTGAGCTGTTCGACCATTGGCGATCGCGCAAAGTGCCGCTGGTGACGCCTCTCGATGCCGTGCAGTACGTTCTCAACACCCTGGCCTTTATTTCTGCCTCCTTGCTCACCGCCCGCGCCGCCACGCCTGAACACCATTCCTCGTTTCTGGGCTTGGCGGCCATCGCCTTTGCCTCCAGCGCTTTCTTCCGCCGTCATCGCGCCATCGATAAGGTGGAGGAACGCTGGTGGAACGCCGCCGGCTTGTCCCTGGCCGCCACCAGCGCCATCGCAGCCATTGCCATTCTGGTGCGCTTCGATCAGCTCTCGGCCACCTTGGCCCTCTTCATCGAAAGCCAAGCGCTTTTTATCCTGGCCTGGCGCTCTCCCGCTCCCCTCTCCCGCTGGGTGGCGCTGGCGATCAGTGGCTTGGCCTTCGGCAAACTGCTTGCCGTGGACACGAGCGAAAACTCCCTCATCACCTGGTTGGGTTACCGCCTCCACGCCGCCTCGCCCCTGGGCGCGCTGATGGCGGCGGGCTTCTACACCAACCGCCTCCTTATGCCGATGCGCGTCTATGGCTGGGGCGCGACGATCCTCGTGGCCCTGGTGCTGTGGAACGAAGTGCCGCACGCTTTCGCCTTCGCCGCCT
>JAYVUQ010000761.1:0-3075 GCA_043787785.1 Bryobacteraceae bacterium | reverse complement strand
CCATTACGACCTCATCCTGGACAACGTGGAGAACCATTCACTGGGCAGCTGCACGCGCCCTGACGCCTGCCGGGACGCTTGTACTCAACAGCGGCCGAGGGACGGATGGCATCGGACTGATCGTTCGGCTCCTCAAGCCGCTTATCATCTCGCCGTTCGTACGCCACACGCTGCATCGCTATCTTTCGAATCCCAATCCTGAGGACCTCGTCGTTAACCAGGAACTCGTCGAATCAGGAAAACCCAAACCAAACCCGTCATCGGCCGGACGTTCCCGCTCCACCAGACTGCGGCCGCCCTTTTCTACATCGAAATCGTCCATGCTCCAGGAAAAATAGTTGTCACCCCGTGAGGTCAGTCGATAGTCTAGAAAGATGCTGTGTTCGCACCATTTTCAACAATTAGGAGCAATCGCATGAAATTTGTGCCCTTTCTTCTCGCTAGCGTGAGTTTTCTTGTTGGCGCTGACGGCGCGCCGGAGGCGCGAAAGTTACCGCCGTCGGTGGTGAGTGAGGATCAGACGGGAACGCCGGCCGTCCCGGCAGGTGTACCCACGAAGGCGGCGCAGGCCGCAGCGGTCAAGCCTACTGTCGCAGCGGCTGCTGTCTCACTCGCCCCTCCTACGCTATCCGGCAAAGCTCACGCCTGGCTGCGTGACGGTTTCGGCCCCGGTGCAATCATCGGTGCTGGTTTTGCTACCGCCGCCAGTATGGCATCCCCGAGGCGCAATTATCCGTCCGATTGGCGGCAAGGCCCAAGCGCTGTGGGCCGCAATTTCGGTAGCTTCTACGGCCAGATAGCTACTGGCTACTCTGCACGATTCGCCGTTTCCGCGCTGTTCCACGAGGACACACGCTACTCGCCATCTACCACGCACAACGTTCTGGCGAGATTCGGGCATGCCATAGGCTTCACATTCGCCGACCGGTCAGACTCTGGTAAGCGTCGGCTGGCAGTCGCGAATTTCGCCGGCGCATTGGCAGCTGGACAGATTAAGCGCACCTACCTGCCAGCTGGCTTCAACGACCATATTCACGCCAACACCGCCACGATTTTCGCCTTCAGCCAATTTGTAATGAGCAACATCGCTGAAGAGTTTAGGCCTGAACGGAAGCGGCTGGCGAGAAAGCTCCATCTCCCTGGCTGCTGTAAGTAACGGCTCGGGCTCGCCCAACCAATAACCAATAATAACCAATAGCGCCAGACACTTTTCTCCCTCGGACCTTCTCATGTGGCTGCGACATCGGCGTGAGCACCGCCTTGCCATTGGACCTACCAATACGATAAACTTTCGAGCGGCAGATGATTGGTCTGCCAGCGCCTGACCAAAGCAGCCAAGGAGATCTGCCTTCATGAAAACACGATCGATTCTCGTCGCCCTAATGCTCTGTGCCTTACCCGCCATAGCCCAGTTCTCCGCCGCGGTCCAGGGTAGCGTGCTCGACGCGTCCCAAGCCGCGGTTCCCAATGCCAAGGTAAGCCTGTTGAATGGCAGCAATGGCATCTCCGTGGAGGCGATCACCAACTCCGCGGGCTTCTATCGGTTCAGCGCCTTAGAGCCAGGGAAATACGAACTCAAAGCCGTGGCCACTGGCTTTCGCCCACCCACCATTGCCCTAGTGCTGACCACCGGCCAGACCCGGGACTTGAATATCAACCTGGAAGTTCAGAAGGCCGGCGACACGGTGAGCGTTACGGGGGAGGCACCAACCCTCGACACCTCTGAGAGCCGCCAGCAGATCACGCTGGACCAGAAGGTCCTGCGCGATATCCCTCTCCTCAATAACAGTATCTTCTCCATACTCTCGCTCGCCCCCGGCGTCACGGGCGTGAACGGCGCATCCGATAACTTCAATCCCGAGTATTTCTCCAACATGAGCGCCAATGGCGCCAGTACCCGCGGCAACACTTATAATGTCGACGGTCTTAGTGTCACTTCCAATATCACCAACGGCACTTCGAATCTGGGCATGAACCCGGAAGCGGTGGCCGAAGTCACTGTGGAAACCAACACTTTTAAGGCCGAACAGGGAATGGGCTCTTCGATTGTCGTTTCCATGACCACGAAGTCCGGAACCAATCAGTTCCATGGAGCTACTAACTACTGGTTTACCAATCAGGATATGCGGGCACGGACGAGTTTGCCATTTATTACGCGCTATCAGCCCTTTAGGCGAAACAATGTCAGTGGCGCCTTCGGGGGACCGATCGTCAAGAATCGTACTTTTTTCTTCGGCGCGGTCGAGTTACTCCGGCAGACTGACGCAGCGGCCAGCGTCGAGACTTACGAGAGCCCCGATTTCGTTAATTGGGCTAAGACCCGATTCCCGTCCACGTTGGGGGTGAAGATTCTCAATGAGTATCCAGTGTCGGCGCCTGTTATCACCAACGCGAACTTTCGCAACGCACAGCAGGTTCTCGGCGCCGACTGTGGTACGGCCAACGCCGCCAATATTCCTTGCGACCTGCCCATGATCGCGCAAGGTACCTGGAACCGGGCCCCGCGGCGCAATGGCCTACAATACAACTTTCGGGGCGATCAATACTTTCGGGATGCCAAAGATCGCATCTCCGGTAGTTACGTTCGCACCCAGTCCGACAACGACAACTTCGTCAATCGTCCCACGCTCAACAATACCAGCGATCGCTTCGTAAATGGATTTCAAGCGAACTACACCCACACGTTTCGGCCCACAATGCTGAACGAATTCGGCGTCTCTGGCAATCGGGTGCAGGGCTTTAATGGCTTCGATGCGAAACTGCGCATTCCCCAGATCTCTATTGCCGGCTCTACGGGTATCGGCGTGGGCGGCGGACTCTTCGTACAAAATAACTGGAATTGGCGCGACGTCCTGACGTGGGTGAAGGGTTCTCACTCGCTGAAATTCGGCGGCAATGTCTTCTGGGGTAACGACTGGGCAGATTTTCCGCAGGGCAACAACCGGCCCACCTTCAACTTCAACAATCTACTGGACCTGGTTCGCGACCAACCTTTCTCCGGAGCGGCCGGTGCCCGCGATCCGCTCACCGGCGAGCTGCGACGTTATCGCTTTGGCGCCAAGGCCACCACCATTG
>JAYVUQ010000760.1:0-2592 GCA_043787785.1 Bryobacteraceae bacterium | reverse complement strand
CAAAGGAAGGCCAGTGGCCGCGACCACAAGGTTCGACACTTCCTCTTCACGCACGAAAGGATTCACGTGCCCGCCGCCCCGAGCCAGCCAACGGTAAAGGCGATCGGTGAGCGTCAGGAACCGAGACGAAGATGACGCCATTCGACTTAATCACCCGTCCAATCTCTTCTAGCGCGGGAGCCAGGTTGACAAAGTGTTCGAGACAATGATTGGCAATGACCACGTCAAAAGCCTCTCCTGGGAAGGGGAGGCTACCGGCATCAGCTTCCACAAATGGTCCACCTCGGTTCGTTTTCCTCGTTTCAAGGTCAACCCGCACCAAATGGGCAGAGGTCAACGCAGCGTCGAAACTTCCAGAAGACGAACCGAGGTCTAGAACCCAACTCGATGCGGGAAGCGCCGAGAGATGTGCAAACATTTCTTTAGTTTAGGGGATAGCAACTACAGCACTCTCGCTCCTAAATGATTTCGCCACACAGTTGTGTCGCTGACCTGGGGGACACTCACCGTCAAGCATCCGGCGCCGCCCGCGTTGGCGAAACACATCGGGGCATGACCCGGTCACCTTCGTTCCCGGCTGGTAGGCCGATGTTTGGTTCAGCCGTTCGCCGGAGGCAGTGGCCGATCCTACGGGAACTGCGGGGCACTACACTCAAGAGGTGACAGTGCATAAGCTTTGCCGGTTTTTCTTATTACTTTGCCTGGCCCTCCCCATTGAGGCGCAGCGCCGGAGCCCCAAGCCGACGGGCGCGCCCGGTGCCGACCTCGACATTTTGCAAACCGCGGTTGCCACCTTCGATGGCACGCTCCGGTCGCTCGACAGGAAACGTCTGTTGATTGAGATGGGGGAAGAGCAGACGGTCACCATCGAAGTGAATAAGAAGACTCTTTATTTCCGCGGCAAGAAAGCCATCCCGGCGAGCGACATCAACCCCGGTACCGTGGTGACGGTGGAAGCGAAGAAAGTGGCCAACCAGTTGGTGGCCGTGGCCGTGCGGGTGCGCGAGCCGCAATCCAAGCGCGTTAAGACGGATACACTGGAAGCGAAGGGACTTTTCTCCTATGCAAGAACCAGACAACACATCGGGCGCTCTGTGGTTTATCGCGGGGGTGGCCATTGGCAGCACCATCGCGCTGCTGTATGCTCCGGCTTCGGGGGAACATACGCGCCGGAAGATCGTGCATCAGACGCGGGCGGGGCGGCAAAAGCTCGAGGCGCAAGGGCAGGAGATGATGGACAAGGGACGTGAGCTCTACGACCGGGGCCGCGAAATTGCCGATGAAGCGGCCGACTTGTTCGACCGCGGCCGTCAGTTGATGAAGAGCTAGTCGAGCATGCTCTCCCGGCGCACGCCGCGGAGGTCCATCTCATATTCGATTGTCTCGATGGGGGGCCGGGAATAGTGCCACGTGAAGCCGTGCGCCGCCCCGGCCCGCATGGGAGTCACGATCTCTTTTTCTACTTCCGCACAGATCGCATGCACGGTGTAGACGTTGGCCGTCGTCACTTGGTCCCAACCCACCCCCAGCCCACGCAAACGGCCACTCATCAGTTCCATCACAAAGCGGATCTTTTCGCGCAGCGCGTCGGGCGATAGTTCCCCGCGACGGACCACGTCGCGCGGATCGAGCGAACCCTCAGGCAATTCGCCCGCCCCGGCCACGATAAAGGTCCTGGCTTTTGTCATGGAGGGCACCGTGTAAGAAAAGCTATAGAGCGAAGGCTCACCCGGCGGCAGCACTTCCGGGGCAATGTTGGTTCGCGCCACCGGGTTTTGGCCATCCGCCAAAAGGCCCCACGCCACCAGCGTCTTCACGTAAGTGGCGTTGAACTCGTCAAAGCCAGGGAAGGTGAAAGGCTTGGGCGACCGCAGGGCCATCGCGCACAGGGCATGCATCGGGCGTCCCGCGGCCAGCACTTCGGCCTGGGCGCGGGCTAAGCCTTGGGCTAATCGCAGCGGCTGCGCGAAGCGGACGTGGACAATTTCGTAGCCCTTCTCCGCCACCACTCCGCCAGAGTACGGCGCGATGCCTTTCCAGAAATGGTAATTCCCTTTATCGTTCGCGAGCAGCATAGAATTTCTCCTTCAGAGCGGGCCATTCATCGGCCAGAATGCGGAACCAAGCGGTATCGCGCCGGCGGTTCTTGACGATCAGGTGCGCGTCCTGCACGCCTTCAAATTGAAACCCCATCCGCAGCGCCACACGGCGCGAGCGTTCGTTGAGCGCATTGCACTTCCATTCGACACGCTGATAGCCAAGGTCGAAAGCGTGGCCAAGCATCAGATAAGTGGCGTCGGCCAAGGCACCGGTGCCTTGCGCGGCGGGCGTGTACCAAATGTGGCCCAGCTCAATCTTCAGGTCCCCCGGCGCGTTACTCATAAAAGTCTGGATGCCCAGCAGTTCACCATCCTCCCGTCGGCGGACGCAGAGTGGCAGCAGATTGGGCGTGGCGTTCAGGTTCGTCAGAAAGGCGCGCATGGCCGCTTCGTCGGCGAAGGGCCCCGCTCCCATGTAACGCCACACGGCGGATTCGGCGTCATAGACGGGCGCGCCGAGTTGAGCGCTGCCATTGGAGATCTCGTGCAGCCG
>JAYVUQ010000759.1:0-3273 GCA_043787785.1 Bryobacteraceae bacterium | reverse complement strand
CCAGCCAAAAGAACTTTGCCGCCAGCGTCTGCGAAAACGATTGGGTCCTCTCCATCGATGCCGACGAGGCCCTTTCCGAATCCCTCGAAGCCGAAATCTGGCAGCTCAAGAAGTCCTCGCCTCAGCATGCCGGATACACTATGCCTCGCTTAGCGCAGTACCTCGGCCGCTGGATTCTGCACTCCGGCTGGCATCCCGATCGCAAAGTTCGCTTCTTCGATCGCCGCCATGCCGAATGGCGCGGCGAACATGTCCACGAGAGTGTGCGTGTCGATGGCTCCATCGGCCATCTCGATGGCAATCTGCTCCATTTCACCTGCGATTCGCTCTCCGAACACCTCCGCACCATGGACCGCTATACCACCCTCGCCGCCGAGCAACTCATCGAGTTCAAACAGCCCATCGGCTACCGCCACCTCGTCGCCGACCCCTTGTGGACCTTCTTCAAAACCTACGTCTTTCAGCGTGGCTTCCTCGATGGTCCCGAAGGCTTGGCCATTGCCTATATGGCCGCCCACTACACTTTCTTGAAATACGCCAAAGCGCGTTTCATGAGTCCCCAACGGTAAGCCCATGCGCATTCTGCACGTCGACACTGGTCGCGAACTCCGGGGTGGCCAAATTCAGGCGCTCCTCCTCGTGCGCGGACTCCTGGCCGCCGGGCACGATTGCCGCATCTACGCCCCACCCGGGTCCCCACTGCACGCGCAGGACCTGCCCACCGCCCCGCTCTCCTCGCTTCGCCGCCATGCCTCCGGCGCCAGCCTCCTCCATGCCCACGATTCCCGCTCTCACTCCTATTGCCTCTTCCTCGGTCCCCGCATCGTCGTCTCCCGCCGCGTCGCCTTTGCGCGCCGGCCCAACTTTCTGTCGCGCTGGAAGTACCGCCGCGCCCAACGTTTTCTGGCCGTCTCCGCCCACGTGCGCGATCTTCTCATTGAAGAGGGCATTTCGCCCGCAAGCATCGGCCTCGTGCCGGACGGTACGCTCCTGCTGCCCCCCTCCACCCGTGAGCCCGGGCGCATCATCACCCTCGGCTCCTCCGATCCGCGCAAGGGCGGGGAACTGATCGCGGAGACCGCCCGCCTGTTGGGCCAGCCCATTCACTTCTCGACTGACCTCCCCACTGACCTCGCCACGGCCAGCCTCTTCGTCTACGCCAGTGACATGGAAGGTCTCGGTTCGGCGGCCCTGCTGGCCCAGTCCGCTGGCGTTCCCGTCATTGCCAGCCGGGTCGGTGGCCTGCCTGAAGCTATCGAAGATGGTGTCACCGGCACCCTCGTCAACCAAACTCCGCCCGCCTTTGCGGAAGCCATCACGGAAATGCTGCTCGATCCCGCGCGCCTCGCCCGCTACGGAGACGCCGGCCGCCAAAGAATCGCCGCCCACTTTAGCGTCGACCGCCTGATCGCGCGTACACTCGAAGAGTACGAAATTGCCCTTGCATGATCCACCCTGACGTCTTTCTCGCCGCCCTCGCGGGCCTACTTTTCGGCAGCTTCCTGAACGTCTGCATTTACCGCTGGCCTCGCGACCTCTCCGTCGTGAAGCCGCGCTCCATGTGCCCGGAGTGCGAAACGCCCATCGCCTGGTACGATAACCTGCCGCTGCTCAGTTACGCCCTCCTCAAGGGGCGCTGCCGCCATTGCCGCGCGGCGATATCCTGGCGCTACCCGCTCGTGGAACTGCTCACCGCCGTCGCTTTCGCCTCGGCCGTCTGGCAGTATGGCCTCACCCTGCCCGCGCTCAAACTCGCCGTCTTCAGCTTTCTCCTCCTGGGTTGCATCTTTGCCGACTTCGCCGATCGCATCCTGCCCGATGAGTTCACACTCGGTGGGGCCATCATCGGCCTGGTCTTCGCAGTCTTCGTTTTCCTCCCTCAGGGCTTGCCCAGCCTCTTTGTCCCCGCTGCCTGGCCCGAACCCGTTCGTTCCCTCGTCGAGGCCCTCTTCGGCGGTGGCTTCCCGTCCATCTCCATTTTCCTGGTGGGCGAACTCTACTACCGCATTCGCAAGAAGGATGGCCTCGGCTTGGGCGACGTCAAGATGATCGCCATGATGGGTGCTTTCTACGGCCTGCCCCCCACCCTGCTTGCCATTCTCGCCGGCTCCTTTGGCGGCTCGCTCATTAGCCTCGTCTTTCTCTACTTCGCCCGAAAAGACTCTAGTACCTACGAACTACCCTTCGGCTCCTTCCTCGGAATCGCCTCCCTCCTCGTCATTCATTTGGAGCGGTTCGCGCTGCGGCCCTAAATCCTTGTACACTGTGAAAGTTACGATGCAAGAGTTGTTTAGAGTCCTCAACCCGGGGACTGAAGATTGGGGCCTCGCTCGTCAGATCGATCCCTCACGGCTACCCGCTCACGTGGCCATCATCATGGATGGCAACGGCCGTTGGGCCAAACGGAGGTTCCTGCCGCGCGTAGCTGGCCACAAAGCCGGCATTGACTCTGTGCGTTCGGTCATGGAAACCGCCGCCCGCTTGCGAATCGAAGCTCTCACGCTCTACGCCTTCTCCACCGAAAACTGGAAACGTCCCAAATCCGAAATCGATACCCTCTTTCGCCTCCTGCGCTTCTTCCTGCGCCAGGAATTGGCCACCATGATGGAGCAGAACATCCAGCTCAATGCCATCGGCCGCATTGAAGATCTGCCGGAAGCCGCGCGTGATGAACTCCATCGCGTCATCGGCGTCACTTCCGCCAATACCGGCCTCAAGGTGAATCTGGCGCTCAACTACAGCGGCCGCTCCGACATTATTGATGGCGTCAATCGCCTCATTGAAGAGGCGCGCGCCCAAGGCGAGTTGGGGTCGCTCGAAATCTCGGAAGCGATGCTCGAAGGCGCCGTCTCCACCGCCGGCCTGCCCGACCCCGACCTGCTCATTCGCACCTCCGGCGAAATGCGCGTCAGCAATTTCCTCCTCTGGCAGATCGCCTACGCCGAGATCTACGTCACCGATACCTATTGGCCCGATTTCCGCTGCGCCCATCTCCTCCGCGCCATCCTCGACTACCAAAAGCGCGACCGCCGCTTCGGTGGCCTCTCCGCGCTCGACCGTGCCCAACAAGCCGAACAGATTGCCGAATCGATCAACGAAGCCGCTGTGCCTGTTCGCTAAACGGCTATGAAGCGGATCCTCACGGCCTTGGTTCTCATCCCGGCCGTTCTGGGTATTCTGTTCGCCGCCCCGCCCTGGCTCTCCTTTGTGGCCCTTCTGGCCGTCGCCAGCCTCTGCTATCACGAGTACTTGGCACTCGTGGCAGCGATGCAA
>JAYVUQ010000758.1:0-7901 GCA_043787785.1 Bryobacteraceae bacterium | reverse complement strand
TGGCGTTGCCGGTCACTACGTCCTGGAAGACGTAAGTGCCGCGATGTCCGGCCGTATAGGTTTGGACGTGGAGCCAAGCGACGACATCGGACATTTCGGGCTCGGTAAGGTTCGGCTTGGGCATGCCCTGGTCAGGCCGGCCTTCCCGGAGGACGGGCGAGATGAGAATGCCTTTTTCGTCGGTCAGGACGACGATGGAGCGGATCAGGTCCGGCGACCCGGGGTTACCCCGGGCAGTTTGGCCATGGCAGCCAGCGCAGTGGGTGCTATAAAGCCTAGCGCCCCGGTCGAATGCTGCGGGGTCTTCTTTAGCCCCCGCAATGGAAGCTGCTTGGCCGCGGTTGGCTTGGTTCATCTTCATGCGCGGCTCCTGAGCCGCGAGCCCTATCGCGCAGATCAGTACGACCGACCAGCGTAATGTCGTCAAGGTTGGGTAGTGCATAATGACTGTTGGTCACCAGTATACCGGCGTGTTCAGGCGCGTATCAACGGCGCGCGGGTCACTGCGCAACCGATTACTACATGATTCGCTCCCCGCGACCCGTTACCTAGAAGCGAAAGCGCAGCGAAGCCTGCATGCGGCGTGGATTACGCGCGCCGATCGCTTCGCCGAAGCGGGTATTCACCTGGTTGCCCAGCGCGTCAAAACGGGCTGCGGTGTCAATGGAGTTGAACTGCGTGTGGTTCAAGGCGTTGTACATTTCCCAGCGCAATTGCAACGTCTTCTTCTCGCTAAATAAAGGAATGGTTTTGAAGAAGCTGACGTCATAATTCACGGTGCCGGGAAGGCGGAAAACGTCCTTAGGCGCATTGCCGGGGTCGCCGCGCGCGGGGCGGGCGAAGACGGAGGTATTGAACCACTTCGAAAAGGTCCGGTCACCGTGCTCATAGGCGGCCTTCCCGTTAACCACGATTCGATTGCCGTCACCGCCACCGCTAAGGTCAACGGTATCGACGGTGGAAAAACCGACGCCTGAGGGTTGGCCGCTGGCGAAGGTAGTAATGCCCGAGATCTGCCAGCGATCAAGGATGAGCCGGCCGGCCGCGTTAGGCATGATGCGGCTGCCGGATGGCACATCGCAGATGTAATTTACGACGAAGATGTGGGTTTGGTCGAAGCCGAGTCTGCCGTAGTTCCAAACGCGGAGCGGACGATAGCGGGCGACGCCGTCGCCGTCGGAATCCGTGTAACCCATCGCTTTCGAGTAAGTGTAGGCTCCGCTGATCGACAGGCCTTTGTTGAACCGGCGGTTGACGGTGATCTGGCCGGAATTATAATTGGAGGTAGCGGAGAATTCGTTGTAAGTGATGTTCGCCCAGCCCGGGTATGGCCGGAAAAAGTTATCGAGCAACGGTGTCGACGGGTTCGATGGATCGGCGTTTTGCAAGAGGTAGCGCGCACCGTAAGGCACTGAATTCAAATTCTTACTGACTTGCAAATGTCGCCCGACGTTGCCCACATAGGAGACATCCAGTACCGTGCCTCGGCCGACATCGCGCTGAACGCCGAGGGTGTAATTAAGCATGCTGGGCGTGACGGCTTTGCGTTCAAAAGTGGAGGTGCTATTCGGGAATAGCACGCCGGCCGAACTCAGGTAGTTAGAGAGGCTACCGTAATAGATAATGGGAGTTTGTTGGGTAGGAGGATTCTGCGAGAACCCGCGCACACCGGGTGCCACCGTATTGTGAAAGATGCCGAAGCCCGTGCGGATCGCCGTCTTGCCGTCGCCGAATGGGTCGTAAGCCAAGCCGATGCGAGGCTCATAGAGCAGCGGAGCCTGATCGCGGAAGCCGCGCGGGTAACTCTTGTCGCCGGCGGAAACAGCTCCGTTAAATGGGTTACCGCTATTGGGTACGAAGGCGCCGATATAGACGGCGGGCAGGATCTCACCAGTGCGGGAATTCACGGCGCGGCGGCCTTGCGGCGTGGAAATCGGTGAATAAAGAATGGGACTTCTGCCATGGTCGAAGAGCCCGGAGTTCCAGGCGGACGCCTTCAAGGAATTTTGGTACCACTGGTTGAACCAGGCAAAGCGAATGCCGACATCCATGGTCAGTTTGCGGCTGATCTTCCAAGTGTCCTGCACAAACCAACCCATCGTCGTCTTGCGGCCTTCGTTCGACGGGCGCGTGGCGGATTCGGTGTAAGAGGCAAAGTTGCCGAGTACGGCATTCGAATAGGCGTAATTGCTGTCAAAAGGGTTATTCGCGTCGCGGCCGAAAGCGTAGCTCCCGCCATAAGTACCCTGCTCGCCTTCATAGTTCCGAATGCGCTCGAAAGCGATACCCGCTTTGAAGGTATGCGGTCCTGTCGTGTGTGTAACGTTGTCGCTAAAGTTCATCGCCGTGTCGGCCCCGCGCAGCGGGAATCGGCCGTCGTAAGTAATTGCCGCCGCATTGGTAACGCCACCGTAGCTAGCTTGCGGAATCACGCTCAAGGCATTGTTCTCCGGGAAGAACTGACCCAGGGTCCCCAGGCCGCGCTCCTTGCGCAAGACATTCTTCAAGTCCTCATCACTGGCCGGGGGGCCCTTTTCGACAGAATGGCGCACGCCGCCTGTGAATTCGTTCACCATGCGCGAGGAAATCACTCGGGCCCAATTGAGCACAATGCCGTTGTCGGTAAAGATGTAGCGTTGTCGGATGAGGCCCCAGTTCGAGGAGCCGGCGGCGACGGCATAACCATTTGAATCGGCAAACCAAGTGGATCCCCGCACGTTGACGGTGTCACGCGAAGTAGGTTTCAGATCGATGCGGAAGAGATGCTGGTTGCGGGGCTGCTGAATTGTTTCCTGGAACTGGTAGTTGAAGTTGCCCCTGGTGATACCGCGGTCGAATTGATTGGGTAACGGAAAGATGTTGAGCATCGCCTGACCATTGCGATCGAGCCGGGTAGTCGGGATGATATTACCGGGGAAAGTCACGTTAGCCAGGGGGTCGCGAATGGGAATTACGTTACCACCCAGATCAGCAGACTGGGAGTAGTTGCCAATACGCTCCAATTGGGTGGGAACGGTGACTTGGCGAACCGCCTGCGGATTCTTGACTCCTGAGTTCTCATAAGAGTAAAAGAAGAAGATTTTTTCCTTCGTACTCTTCCAGATACGGTCAAGTTCCACGGGGCCGCCCAAGGTGGCGCCCAGGGTGCTATAGCGATAGATGGGCAGCGGCACACCCGTCCGGTTATTGAAGAAGTTATTTGCATTCCAGCTTTCGTGCCGCTTGAACCAATAGCCGGTGCCGTGATACTCGCGCGAGCCGGACTTGGTAACAATATTGATTGAACTAGCCCCGTTCCGCCCGTACTCGGCCTGATAGTTGTTCATCAAGACTTTCACTTCGCCGATAGCATCCATATTGATCGGGCTCGAAAAAGTACCCGGGCTACCGAGGTCGTTGCCGGTAACGCCGTCAACTTGAAGACTATTCCAGTTACTGCGGGTACCTTGTATATTCGGCGACTGGGTACCGAAACTGCCGCCGAGAAATTCCGTGTCGACAGTTTGCGAAACGCCAGGTAGGATGCGCAGCATGGAGACGACGTCGCGGCCGCGAATCGAAATCTGTTCAAGTTGGCGGGCGCCAATGAGCGCTGAGTGCTCCGTAGAACTGGTTTGTACCGTGACGGCCTGGGCGGCGACCGTGATGGATTCATTCACGGCGCCTACGGAAAGCGCCAAGTTGCCGACGTTTAGGCGCTCGGCAGCGCTCAGGACGTTGCCCGTCTTCTTGAACGGGCGAAAGCCAGCTATTTCGACGCTTACCGTATAGGCGCCAGGCTGCAAAGCAGGAAAAGTGAAGTCGCCGGTTTCGTTGCAAGTAGTGCTGCGTTCTTCACCGGTGCGTTCACTGAGGAGCTTGACCGCGGCGGCGGGAATTATATTGCCGGAGGCATCGACCACGCTGCCGGTGATGGAACCGGAAATCGTTTGGGCAGATCCGATCGACGCCAGGATGACCAGAGAGAGGGCAGGAACCAAGAATCGCATAATCACTGTGAGTTTAACGTATGTTTTGCCGCGGTCAAACGGCGTCCGAAATGGAGGGCAAAGGAAAATCTTTCGCCACCAGCGCCGGGGCAATCATGATGCCGCCCTCGAGACCGCGAACGCGAGTGGCTTGGCCGAGACGCAGGGTGTTTTTGAGCAAGCGCACCGGGCTTTCAAGAAAGCGCATGTTGGTAACCGGCCTGGTGATTTCGCCGTTCTCGATCAGAAACAGGCCATCGCGCGTGAGTCCGGTTTGTTGTAATGTTTGCGGATTGACGGGGCGGATATACCAGAGGTGCGTGACAAGCAGCCCGCGCTCCACCGAACCGATGAGTTGCTGCAGTGAGGCGGCGCCGCCTTCCATGATGAGGCTGCCGCCGCCACCGCCGCGGCCCAAGCTAAAAGCAGCGGGCGTCGAAGGCTGTCCCGTTTTGGAAGCCCAGTAGCGGTCGTAAGCGAGATTCGCGATCTTGCCCTTTTCGATCCACGTGATGGGGCGGTTGGGCAGATAGTCGGGGGTCCAAGGCGAAGCGGGCTGGCGCGGGTCGAAGGGATCCATGCGCAGAGTAATAAACTCGGGAAACATTTGCTCCCCGACGAGCGTGCCGCCGCCACGTTGACTCAGAAAAGTGCGACCATCTTCGGTATTGCGGGCAGAAAAGCCCGAAGCAATCAGCCGCACTAAGTCACCGGTGGCGGTAGGTTCCAGCACCACCGTGTAATTGCCAGGAGTTAGTTTTTGCGGATTCTTCCAGCGCTTGCATTTTTCGATGGCCGTGCGCGCCAGTAAAGCGCTATCGAGAGCCGCCAATTTCATCGATGGCTCCCCTGCCCAGCCAGAACTAGAGCCGTCGCGCTGCCGAATGGTGGTGGTAAGCTGCGAATCGCTCGAACGGTGAAATCCGAAAAGGCCAGTTTTATTGGCAATGGTCGTCACCCGATGGGAGCGTTCAATGAGGCCCGCGGCGACCATCTTCTCCTGCAGCGCGGCGTCGATGATTGTTTTAACATGCGGAATCATCTCGGGGGCCCGGGCGGCGGCAGTCCGTTCGTCTAGGTCAAAGGTGGCGGGAAACTCCTGCGGGCCTACCGCCGGTAGACGTTCCGAATTGGGCGGCGCGATGGCGGCCAGCTCTTCGGCTTGCCGCACTGCGGTCTTGAGCGAGGCCGGATCCAGTTCATTGATCGACATCGAACCGGTGCGGCCATCACGAGTAACGACGATCGACAGGTTATGCCGCAGGCTGAAAGACGCGGTCGTGATCCCGTTATTGGCAAAGCGAGTGTACGCTTGCTCCGACGCCGTGAGCGTCAAGTGACACTCGGGAAACGACGTAAGCGCTAAGGCTTGCTGGCAGATGTTCTGAGCTTCTTCGCGAGTGATCATGTTAGTCCGTAAGAATGACGTCGATGCTACGAAAACGGGTAGGGGAACAGCCATGGCTAATGGAGTTAATCTGTGTCGGTTCGCCCTTGGCATCGCCCGTGGTGCCGTACTGCCGCCAATAACTGGGGCCGGCGGTCGCATCGCAGGCTTGCCAGAAATCCGGCGTGCGCGCTTGGTAAGAAACGCGCGAGATCATACCTCGTTTCTTGCCGCCCTTAATTTCCCAGAAGGCATCGCCGCCGAATTGGAAGTTATAGCGTTGCTGATCGATGGAGTAACTCCCGCGGCCGTCAATCAGGACTCCGTCGTCGATCTCCGAAATCATCTTTTCGAGGGTAGTATCTTTAGGCCCGGCTTTCATCCACACATTGGGCATGCGCTGGAAGGGGACCGTCGCCCAGGAGTCGGCCTGAGAGCAACCATGCGATTCCTTTTCGCCGATCAGATGCGCCTGGTCGCGCGTGGTTTGGAAGGTTTTGAAGATGCCTTTGTCGACGATGGTGAAGCTGGTCGCTTTTACGCCATCGTCGTCGTAACCCACCGTGCCGAGGGCGCGAGGCGAGGTACGGTCGCCAATGAAGGTGCAGTGTTCGCTGGCGATGCGGCGGCCAATCTTATCAGGGGTGATGTAACTGGTGCCGGCGTAGTTGGCCTCGTAACCCAGGGCGCGGTCCAGTTCCGTGGGGTGAGCCACGCTTTCGTGGATGGTGAGCATCAGATGATTCGACATCAACAAGAGGTCTTTCTTGCCAGGCGTGACGGCGGGTGCGCTTAAGTGTTCCAGTACCTCTTCTCGAATACGTTGGGCGTTCTCTTCCAAATTCATCTCCGGCACGTACTCCCAGCCGGCCGAAGCTTGTGTCGGCACATAACTTCGGGAACGTGAGATATTGTTTTCGCGATCCACCGCGGTGGCGTCAACATTACCGTAAATCTGCAAGAGATACTGCTGAATGGAGGAGCCTTCTGAAGAGGCGAAGTACTTATCTTCGCTGCGGAGATCCAGGGACGCCGAGCCGCTGAAGACCTTGGTGCTTTTCTTCACTTCAGTGGTAACCCGCGTGAGTAAGTCGAGTTTCTCCGCCATGGAAACCATAAGTGGATCTTTTTCATGGGGCGTTATCCAACGGTCGCGGTAGGCCTTTACGGCGGCGAGCTTCACCGGGCGGGGCTGGATGGTGGCGTTGGCCTTGCCGATAATCATCGCCTCATTGGTGACACGCGCGATCTCCTCCGCGGTAACTACGGGAGAAGCGGCAAATCCCCACGCGCCGTTGACGATGACGCGGACCCCAAAGCCAAAACTCGAATCCTCAGCGACGCCAGGCACGGAGAGCAGACGGCCCGTGCCGCGCTCCGTCGTCACGCGGAGACTTACCCGCTGGTCGCGCAAACGCACGATGCGGATGTCGCAGTAGGTGGCCTGTTGTTTCTTCGCCTGCCGTAAGGCGGCGTCGGCCAACTTCTCCAGTTCTGGACTGGGGGTTTTCGAATCTTTGGGCGCGGCGAAGAGCCGCTCGGCCAGCGCCGCACTTGCGGAAGTACCGATGAATTGCCGCCGGGTAAGCATAGTTCACATTATGGTATGACAAGAGGGCTAACGCGTAAGCCGGCTCGCCAAGGACGCGCGAATGTTGGCGACCCGTATCCTAAACCTCGCCTTTGCGAATCTGCTCGGCCAGGTAATCGGTGGCGCGCCACGACAGCGCCAGGATAGTGAGCGTGGGGTTTTTCTCGCTGGCGGTGGTGAAGGCCGCGCCGTCAACGACAAAGACATTCTTCACGTCGTGCATCTGGCAGAAGCCATTCAGAACGCTGCGCTTCGAGTCGCGGCCCATGCGGATGGTGCCGTGTTCATGAATGGCGCTGCCCGCCACGTCCACCGTGCCACGATCAAAGGGCAGAATCTCGGCCTTGGCCGCCCGCATGACTTGCTCGGCCATGTCATACATGTCGCCCAGCATCTTCTTTTCGTTGTCGCGGATCTTGTACTCGATTTTGGCGATGGGCAAGCCGTAGCGATCCGTCTTCTTGGCGTCGACGATAACTCGGTTGTCTTTGTAGGGCAGCACCTCGCCGTAGGGATGCATGGCGATCAGGGCGGGGAAGTGCTTCTTGACGTTCTGCTTCAAGGCCGCGCCGTAGCCGGGCATTTGCTTGGCCCAAGTGGCAAGGCCGGGTTGCGCGCCGACGTTCCAGAATTGCGAGCCGTAACCGCGCAGGTAGTCACGCTTGGGCCCCCGATGGTTATAGCGCGGCAGATATATGTGTTCACCGCCCAAGCCATCATCGTTAAGCGTCTTGGTGCCCATGAGTTCGGGCGCGAAGCCATACATGTGGAAGCGAGTTTGTTCGCAGAGATAACGGCCAATGACATCCGAGGAATTGCCGATGCCGTTGGGATACTTCTCGCTCTTTGAGTTCAGTAGAATGCGCGTGGAGTCGACGCAGGCCGCGCCCACAATGATGCGCTTGGCGAGCACTTGGTGCTCCTGCCCGGTTTTACGGTCGAAGTACTGCACGAC
>JAYVUQ010000757.1:0-2040 GCA_043787785.1 Bryobacteraceae bacterium | reverse complement strand
TGGGATCGGATTTGCCCATCACGATGGCGATTTTGCAGCGGGGATCGCCGGCGCCGGAACTCCACCATTTGCGGCCGTCGACGACGTAGTGGTCGCCGTCGCGCAGGATGCTGAGGCGGATGTTGGTGGCGTCGGAACTGGCGACGTCGGGCTCGGTCATCGAGAAGCAACTGCGAATTTCGCCGGCCAGCAGGGGCTGGAGCCACTTCTGCTTGTGCACCGCGGTGCCGTAGCGTTCGAGCACTTCCATGTTGCCGGTGTCGGGCGCGGAGCAATTGAAGACCTCGGGGCCCATGGCGGAGCGGCCCATGATTTCGCACATGGGGGCATACTCCAGGTTGGTGAGGCCGGCACCGTGATCGCTATGGGGCAGGAAGAGATTCCAAAGGCCGGCCGCGCGCGCCTTGGGCTTCAACTCTTCGAGGATCGGGATGGTCTTCCAGCGGTCACCGGTGTTGACCTGGTCCCAGTAGCGGGGCTCGTTGGGGTAGACATGCTCGTCCATGAACTGCGTGAGACGGACGCGAAGTTCTTCCACTTTCGGGCTGTAAGCGAACTGCATGGTGGGCTCCTAACGGAAGGTGTGGTGTCGCGGATCGGGCAGATGGGCGACAGTGTTGAAGTTGAATAAGGACAAATCGTCCGGACGGTGCCGGACGGTAGAGACGGAAGAATTCAGCAGACTGCCGGCCAGGCGCATGGCGTCGCGAGGCTCCAAGCCTAAGACGCGTGACATGGCAATGCCGACGGGGGTAGCGGAGGTGAAGAGGATGACGTTGCCGCGCCCGGCCTGGTTGATGAGCCGCTCAAAGGCGCCACCGATGCGGCCTTGAAACTCCACCCAGGTTTCCGTGTTCTTCACCGGGTGGCGGCCGTCCATCCAGGCGCGGATAACGGTGAGATCGGCGGAGGTCCATTTGCGATGGACGGGGTGCCCGGGGTCGTCCATGACGAGTTCCATTTGGGCGTGGTGTTCGCGAAACTCCGCATCTTCAGCGGCCAACTGCGGGGCGACTTCCCGGTACACCGCTTCGAGGTCGAACTCGTTCCAGGCGGGGTCAATTTCTAGCGCCGGGACGGCCATGTTGTTGGCGCGCAGGATGGTTTCGACCACTTGGGCGGTCTCCTGCTGGCGCTTCAAACCGCCGGCCACCATACGCGTAACGTCGAGATTCTGAGCGTGGAGATATTTGCCTAGCCGGCGGGCTTGGTCAACGCCGATTTCGCTTAAGCGGTCGTAGTCGATCCGGGTTCCCGCTTGCCCATGGCGGACCAGATAAAGCCAGCTCAAATGGCGCGCTCCATTTGTCGATGGGCCATTTCGCCGAGCCTCTGTACGGATTCGCCGAAGTGGGCGAAGCGCTGGTCATGCGTCTGGCCGCGCACGTACCGGAAGTAGATCTGTTGCAGGATCACCGCGATCTTCATTAATCCTAGGGTCTCATGCCAGGGCAAGTGGCGCAGATCACGCCCGGTGCGCTGGCCGTAGCGTTGGGTGAATTGCTCGCTGGAAAGCCAACCATCGGGTGCTGGGGCGCCTGTGCCATGTGCGCCGCCGGTGTAGGAATGGGATCTCCAGTAGGCGAGGGACATGCCAACGTCGACCAGCGGATCGCCGATAGTGGCCATCTCCCAATCGAGTACGGCTTCGACTTCGGGCTTGGTTTCGGCGAAAAGCAGGTTGTCGAGCTTGTAGTCGTTGTGGACGAGCGCGGGCGGGCCTTCGGGAGGGATGGTGCGGTTGAGGAAATCGACGACGGTGTCGAGTTGGGGGACGGGTTGGGTGCGGGCGGCTTGCCAACGCTGCGTCCAGCCGTGGACTTGCCGGGTGAGGAAGCCGGCTGGCTTGCCGAGGTGGAGGAGTCGGTGACTGGCGAGGTCGATGGAATGGAGGTCGACGAGGGTGTCGACGACGGCCTCGCTCATGGCTTGCCCTTCGCTCGAGATCTGGCTGGCTTCGCGATAGTTGCGGCCGTGGCGGCGTTCCATCAGGTAAAAGGTAGCCCCCAGCACGGTTTCGTCCGTGCAACAGTGGAGCAC
>JAYVUQ010000756.1:0-5952 GCA_043787785.1 Bryobacteraceae bacterium | reverse complement strand
GGAAGCCAAATACTTCTGGATGGCATCGCGCTTGTCGGCGGCGAATTCGAGCGCGACTTTGACGTCGGCACGAATCGCTTCCGGGAGAGTCTTCAGCTTTTCGTCGAACAGCTTTTGTTTCCACGGGCTTGCGACGCTCGTCGACGGTCTTGTTATGTTCCTCGATCTGTTCCTGCTCGGCTTTGCCGACGGTGGAGAGGTGACGGAATTGCGGCCGGATCCACTCGGTAGGGTTGTAGGCGGTGGTGAAAAGCGCGAGGAAGCGGTAATGGTCGCGCTGGGGGATGGGATCGAACTTGTGGGTATGGCAACGGGCGCAGCCGACGGTGAGGCCGAGCGTGCTGCTGGATACCTTCTCAACCAGCTTGAAGAGAGCTTCGTATCGCTCCACGGGCAGGTTGCTGAGGTCCTCCTCAGTGATGTCGAGGATGGTGCGGAGGTAGCCGGTGGCGGCGAGGAGTTGGTTGATTTCGGGAGTGCGCGTTTTGGCGTTGCGCCAATCAACGGGCTCGTCGCCCGCGAGTTGTTCGGTGAGAAAACGGTTCCAGGGCTTGTCGGCGTTGAAAGCCTCGATCACGTAGTCACGATAGCGCCACAGGCCTTCGGCGTATTCGGCTTTCTTGGGGTCAAAGTCTTTGCCGGTGGTATCGACATAACCCGCGGCGTCGAGCCATTGGCGGCCCCAACGCTCACCATAACGGGGCGAGGCCAGCAGGCGATCCAGGAGCTGCTCGTAGGCTTGCGGCGACTTGTCTTTGACAAAATCGTCGAGCTCGGCCGGGGTGGGTGGGAGTCCGGTTAGATCAAGGTAGGCGCGACGGGCTAGCTTGGCGGGAGATGCCGGCGGGCTGAAATTGAGGCCTTCCGCTTTTAGTTTTGCCACGAGAAGGGCATCAATGGTTTGGTGACGGCTCGTAGGTTACTGAAAGGCCCAAAAGCTGCGCTGGGCCGCCGTGATGGGAGGGGCTTCGAGGGGACTGAAAGGGCGATCAATAGAGGAGACAGCAGCCAGATCGCTGAAGCCGCCGCGAATCGATCCACTCGCGGACCGAAGCAATCTCGGTGACCGTAAGCGCCGAACCCTTTGGAGGCATGCTGCCGTTGCTGATGCGGCGCACCAGTAGGCTGCGGTCAGAGAATCCTTCGACAATCACCAGGCCGGTGGCGCTGCCTTTGAGCACGTCGCCAACGGTATCTAGACGCAGTCCCGCCGCCGCACTTTTCGGTCCGTGGTAACTGACGCAGCGGGTGGTAATGATAGCCGGGACGTCGGCGTCCTGATGTACAGCATCGGAGGGAGCGCCCGCCTCAATCCATTGCCTGATGGTTTCGAGATCGGCGTCGGGGATCTTCTGGCCGTAAATGGCGGGTGGCATTTGGCGTGTCGAGACCTGCTTCCAGAGGAGGCTCTCGTCGGGCTTGCCTCTAATGATGACCGGGCCGTTAAAGCTGCCACGCATAGCACCGGCAGCGGTGCGCAAGTCGAGCCCGAGCTTCGCCGAGCTCTGACCGTGGCAAGTGAAGCAGTACTTGGTGAGGATGGGCAGCACGTCGCCTTCAAAGCGCGGCGAGGCAAGCAAAGGCAAGGCGACGAGGACCAGCCACTTCATGAAACCAGATCCAGGACGGGCTTGGCACCGGTGACGGTGACGTCGGAGGGAGTCTCCATACGGCCACTGTGAGGTTACTCAATGCGGGCATGGTCGAGCCCCAGTTGGCGCAAGAGAGTTGCGATCATGTCGGGCACGGGCACGCGATTCACCACCGCCTTGTAGCCGAACTCGTCGGTCTCGCCATAGATCAAGCCGGGACGGAAGCCGCCACCCGCGAACCAGACCGTGAAGGCATTGCGGTTGTGGTCTCGCCCATCGCCGTTTTGGGTGGTCGGCAAGCGGCCAAATTCACCAGCCCACATGACGATGGTGCTATCGAGGAGGCCGCGGCTCTTGAGGTCAGTAATGAGGGCGGCCGAGCCTTGGTCCACTTCGCCGGCGATCTTGTGCATGTCCTGGATTCGGCGGGTTGCCGAACTCTCTCTAGCGTTGTGAAGAGTGTAGGCGTTACCCGCTCACCGTAGTTCGCGGCTGGGAGTTCGCGGCTGGCATTCAGATCAACGGATGGGCTTGCGGCGGCTGAGGGCTTGCTGGATTTGGGGTAGGAGGCGGAGGTAGGCGTTGGTGGCTTCGGTGAGGACGCGGGCGGCGGCTAGGGTGAGGTCGCCTCCGGAGCGTTGCTTGATCTCGGCGCGGAGGGCTTCGATTTCGAGACGGACGCGGTCGAGTTCGTCGGCGGCGAAGGCGGCGAGGGCTTGGTCGTAGCGCTGGTAGAGGGGCTCGATGGCGGCGGGGTCGATTTGGCCGGGATCGAGGGCAACGCGGTCCATGATTTGGCGGAGGCTGAGCAGGTCATGGACGCTGAAGAGGAGGAGGCTGTCGCTCACTTCGCGCTCGGGGCCGTCGGATGGCAGGTTGCGCACGGTGTCCTGCACCACCATGGTGGTGGAGCCGCCACCATCGAAATTCACGGCGCGGACCGCACCCAGGGCCACTAATTCAGCAGCAAGTTCGTCGAGGCGCATGCCTTGGCTGGCGGGCTGACGGCCATCGAGCGTCACCAGAAGCCAAGTGCCTTTTCCGGTGACGGCGAAGGCGGTACGGGGATTCCGGGTCGTCTCGTGGCCGAAATTCTCGTTGCCGACGTCGACTTGGCCGGCGGTGACGATGGTGGGCCCACCACCAATGACGTCAATCGGGCGGCAGCCGGTAACGGTGGCTAGCGACAAGGTGGGCCGCGTGGTGAGGAGCGCGCCGGGCGTGGCACGGGCGCGAAGGAAAGTGGCCCCGGCGCCGGAACCCGAAAGCACCGAGCCACCGGCGGGAATGTCGACGTTGCCTTCGCCATCGACGAGGCGCGAGACGCGGCCGGTGGCATCGAGAATGGCTTCGACACCGGCCGCATCGGTGCGCGACTTGTTGCCGAAGATGGGGCGCAACCAGAGCAGGTCTTGCGTGGAGCGGGCGCGGTTGAGCCCGGTAAGTCCGGCGCTTGCGTCGGCGCTGAAAACTTGCCCGGCATACCGGACTTGATCGATGGCCACGCCGCCTTCGGCACAGCGAATGAGCGCGCTACGCACCAGGCTGTTGCCGGCGACGACCTCGTCGTTCCACATGTAAGCGCCGGCGGATTGCCCGGCAAAGCCAGTGGCCGTGCTGTTGACGACGAAGTAGCCGCCATTTACCGCGGCGGCGGCGCCGTAGCGGCGCGCGAGCGAACTGGTAGTCTCTTTGCCAATGGCGCGGTCTCGGGCGCGACCGGGTAGCAGGAAAAGGTTGGGTTCGCGCGGATCGATTTCGACGATCTGCATGAGGAAGGGCCCATCGCCATCTCTTACCCAACGACGTTCGCGATAAGTGACGCCGGGCGCGAGGCTACTGACGTTATCGTATTCGAGCGCAATGACGCGAAGGGTGAAGGTGGCGGGGCCGGCCTCGATCGTGACGTCGCCGGGGACGAGGGCCAAACGGCCGGAGACCACGCGGCCGTCGTCATCGGTCTTGCCGACGGGTTGGCCATAAGGCTGACGGTCAAGAAATTCGCAAGCGACAAAGCCGCCGCCCCCGTGGGAGACAGTGACGTCGCACCAACCATCGCCGGTTTCGCCCTTGATGAGCACCTGATCGGTGCGATACAAGACACCGCGGACGGCGCCGCCGGGAGACTCGCGCAAGTTAAGGGTAGACGCCGAGACAGTGCCGGATTCGAGCGCCGGGCCAGTGACTCGGACGGTGACGCCGGCTGCCGGCTTGAGGCCATCGGCGAGGCGCAGATAGACCGGATCGCCGACGGTGACGGTAGCCGGGCCGGAAAGAATTTGACTCGAGGCATAGGAAGCCAGCGAGAACAGAAAGAGCAGCCGCATCAGTCTCTATTGGAACACTACGTGGCCGAGAAAGTGGCGAGGAAAGTTGTCAACTGCGTTTGCGCCCCACCAACAGCACACTTTGGCCGAGCGGCAAGTTGAAGCCGGCGCCGATGATCCTGGCTTCGGCGGCGAGGGCATGGCCGAGGAGCGTGTCGAGCCAAGCGGGCATGGGGGCCACGCCGCTCGCGGGAGGAGCGCCCGTGACCGGCTCCCAAACGCGGAACTTGAAAAGGGCAATCGGCATCAGCAGCGAGTTGGCGTACGTGACACGCAGCGGCTCAATACCGGACGCTTCGGCGCAGCGGCGCAGGTGGCTGGCGGTGAAGCGCTGTTTCTCATGGGTAAAGACGGAGTGCCGGCTGTGCAGGATATCGAGAGCGGAGACGCGGATGACGAAGAGCCCGCCCGGGCGCAAGACGCGGGCGAGTTCAGCAAAAGCGAGCGACTCTTCACCGGGCGGGAAGTGAACGATGACGTCGAGCGAGAGGACGGCATCGAAGGCATTTTGGGCGAAGGGGAGCGCTTGCAGGTCGCCCTGGGTGAGGCCATCCACGCCGAGGCGGCGGCCGTGGCGAAGACCTTCGGCGCTGAGATCGAGCGCGGTCATCCGCCAGCCGTAGCGGCGGGTGAATTCGCGCGCCTGATAGCCGGTGCCGCAACCAGCTTCGAGCACCCGCTGGTAGTTGCCGGCGATGGGATCGAGCAATTGGTTCAAGATCTGGCGTTGTCCGCGAAACCACCACATGCGCTCTTCGAGGGCGTTGATGTTGGCGAACTCGGCATCGTTCATCTCGGGGGCTTGGTGAGTCAATGGGTTTGCCTCGGAGAGCGGGGAGCCTTGGGATGCAGCGGCCGGTGCAGCCCCCGATCATAATCGGGGGGTAAAATCTTCGCACGCCGGAGCAACACAAGAGCTACCGAAACGGTTGAAAACCCTCGATTATCATCGGGGGCTAGGTTCCGTGCCAATTCCGCGATTGGCACTAACGGCCCTGGCGGCGGTTTGCCGGCGGTAGAATCCGAGCGCTCGCGCGAAGCCGTCTTCGAAGCGAATGCGGGAGACCCAGCCGAGCTCGGCGCGAATGCGGGACGAATCGGTGCGGTAGCTGCCGATGTCGATGGAGGCTCGTTCAGCGGGGAAGGGCCGCAGGGTGGGCTCGGGCAGACCCGCCGTGGCGCAGGCGATCTGCGTGATTTCGAGCAGCGAGAGCGCCTCGGGGCCACCGATGTTGTAGCTGCGCGAAGGCAGGGGACGCGCGGCGCCAACCAGGAGGAAGGCATCGATCGCATCGTCGACGTAGAGCGGATCGCGCAGTTGGGTGCCATCGCCAAAGACCTCGAGCGGCTCACCCATTTGCAGCATGCGCAGGTAGGCGCTTAAGAAACCCTGGCCCGGCACGGTGAGCGACATGCGCGGACCGTAGACGTTGGTAAGCCGCAGGACGCAGGCATCCAGCAAGCCCATACGGCTCAACATGAGGTGGTACATGGTGGCGGCGTATTTGTGGACGCCGTTAAAGTCCACCGGGTTGATGGGATGGTCTTCGTCGACGGGCAAATACTCAGGCACGCCATAGACTTGCCGGGTGCCCGCGAAGACGACGCGCACGCCAGGGTTCCAATCGGCGCAGGCTTGCAGGAAGCGCAATTGCGACGTGGTGTTTAACTGCAGGTCGCGTTCCGGATTCAACATGCTGTGAATATGGCTGATTTCGCCGGCCAGGTTGAAGATCACGTCGGCTTGGCGGATGGCGTCTTCAAAGACGGCGGGCTGGGCGATATCGACGCCCAGGATACGGACGCGGTCAAGGACATCGGCGAGATTTTTTGCGTCGCCGCCGCAGCCGGGCACACACGGATCGACCACCGTGACGAGTGCCCCTTCGCGAATCAGGCGCAAAACGAGGTTACTGCCGATGAACCCCGACCCGCCGGTGACGATGACTTGCTTCCCCTGGTAAGGCATAGGCTACTCAGCCAGCGTAGAACGTCCGGATTCGTTCTGCAACCTCAGAAGTACTGGACTCCGG
>JAYVUQ010000755.1:0-5052 GCA_043787785.1 Bryobacteraceae bacterium | reverse complement strand
TGGCCACACCGCGATGCTCGAAGCCCTCGGTGTATCGCCTCCGCTGAGACTTGGTCTGCGGCTCGGCGAAGGCTCCGGCGCAGCGCTGATGATCAACCTGATCGAGACCTCGCTGCGCATTTACCTTGAGATGGCTACCTTCGCTGAAGCCGGTGTGGCAGAGAAGAACGGCTAGTGGGAAATGTATGCGCGTGGCGCGCTCACTCCGTTCGCGGCTGGAGGTTTCGTCGGCCCCCGATGAACTAGTGCTTTGGACACAGCACAAAGTACACTAGAGACTTGGTTAATCTGCTCGTCATCGAAAATCTCAAACACCGTCCGGTCCGGACCGGCCTCAGCATTCTCGCGATCGCCTTCTCCGTCACCCTCATGCTCACCATCGTCGGCTTAAGCGACGGGATGCTGGAAGACAATCGCGACCGCGCCCGCGGTGCCGGAGCCGACATTATCTTTCGCTCGCCTACCGCTTCCTTTGGCACGGGCGGCGGTTCCGCTCCCCTCAACGAGAAGCTGGTGCCTTTTCTCGAAACCCAGCCCCACGTCACCATGGCGGCGGGCGTGCTGATGCATAGCCTGCAATTTCCGAATTCGCTTCACGGCATTGACCTCGAGCGCTCCTCTCGCATGGCCGGCGGCTTGCGATTCCTCGACGGGGGCCCGTTTCAGAAGACCAGCGACATCATTGTGGACGAATACTATGCGCGGGAGAAGAAACTCAAGGTCGGCTCGAAGATCGTACTGCTGAACCGCGATTGGTTTGTGTGCGGCGTGGTGGAAAGCGGCAAATTGGGCCGCATGTTCGTCCAGTTACCCGTCCTGCAGGACCTCACCAGTAACCCCAACCGCATCACCCAGATCTACCTAAAGGTCGACAAACCGGAGAACATACCCCTTGTCGTGGCCGACCTCAAAGCCAAGCAGCCCGACTATGGCGTCAATACGATGGAAGAAGTGCTTTCTGCCTTTAGCGCCGACAAAGTGCCGGCTCTGGCGATTTTCCTGAAGGTGATCATGGGTATCTCCGTCGCCATCGGGTTTATCTTTGTCTTTCTGTCTATGTACACGGCCGTGCTCGAACGCACGCGCGAGATCGGCATGTTAAAGGCGCTGGGCGCATCGCCCGGTTTTATTATCAATATTTTATTACGCGAATCGTTGTTACTCGCCGTGTTGGGAGCCATTACGGGCATCATTTTTTCCTACGGCACCCGCTACTTGTTTCTGGTAATGATCCCCGCCTCGATGCAACAGAAAATTGAGCCGCTGTGGTGGCCCAAAGCCCTGCTAATCGCCATGCTGGGCGCGTTGCTGGGTACGCTTTACCCAGGGTTAAAAGCGGCCAAGCAGGATGCGATCGAGGCTTTGTCTTATGACTGACCAGATGGTGGAGATCCGCCAACTTACCAAGATTTATCACCAGGGCGACGTCGAAGTCCCGGCGCTCCGCGGCGTCGACCTGAACATTGCCAAAGGCGAATTCGTCGCCATCGTCGGGCCTTCCGGCTCCGGCAAGTCGACGCTATTCAACATCCTCGGCGGACTCACTCCGCCGACCGCCGGCGCCGTCCAGCTGAACGGCCAGAACTTACTCGCCTTAACCGAAGGTGAGCGCACCAACTTACGCAAACGTACCGTCGGCTTTGTTTTCCAGAAATACAACTTACTGCCTACACTTACCGCCAAAGAGAACATCGACATCGCCCGTTACATCGCCGGCAACCAGGCCGCGGACGATGCACAATTTCAGGAAACGCTGAGGCTGCTGGGCCTCACCGAGCGGCTCAACCACAAGCCGCGCGCCATGTCCGGCGGCGAGCAACAGCGGGTCGCCATTGCCCGGGCTATCGTCAACCACCCCGCCCTGTTGCTGGCCGATGAACCCACCGGCAACCTCGACACCGAAAACTCCACGCGGGTGCTCGAGTTACTGCGCGACCTGAACCATCGGTTGCAGCAGACCATTATCATGATCACCCACAATCCGGAGGCCGCCGCTTACGCCGATAGAATTGTCCATATGCGCGACGGCCGCGTCATGCCGGCGTAAACCGTCCCGGCAGCGCTGGTTAGAATGATTGGCCATTGCTCAATGAGCGTCTACATTTTCACAGTCCCGTGGAAACGGTGAGTCACGTTCCCTTCAACTAGCGCGCAAACAGCCGCAGACCTTGCCCTACCAGCGCCGCGCCCAGTGCGCCCGCAAAGGCCGGGCCAAAGACTGGGGCCGCGCGGTGTACGGCGTGGTAGCCCAGGAAGAGAAAGCCGCCTCCGGTGAGCGCGAGTAGGCCCTGGACGAGGCCGGGAGCGATAAACGGGCTCGCGTAGCCTTCGGCGACAATGCCTAGCCAGGTGACCAACTGGAACGCCGCGCTTGCCAGCAACGCCTGGCGCTCGCTCTTCAATGCCGACCGCAGCATCACACCCAGGGCCAAGCCTTCCGGGATCTTGTGCAAGATAATGCCCGCGATGATGCCCGCTGACATTTGGCCTTGGCCGGGCACGAGCGAAGCCTGAATTAGCCAGCCATCCAGGAAGCAATGGGCCGCGGCGGCCAGCAGAAGAACTGTCGAGACGGTGTGGCAACAGGTGGCACAGACGGGCTGGATGTAGCGGTCAATCACGAACAGTAGGGCGAAGCCGCCGGTAAGCCAGGCTAAGGCCGCACTCCAGTTCGAATTCGTGGCCACCTCGGGCAGAATCCAGAATGTGGCGATGCCGATCAGTAAGCCGCCGTTGAGCGATGCCAAGCGGCGCGCAAAAGCCGGAAGGCTTCCGAGCCAAACGCCGAGGAAAGTGAAGATCAACGCGGACCACAGCACAGTAGGAAGTATAGCGCATCTGATAATGCAGTATCCATAGCGGGAAACCACCAGGGGTGGCCGAAATGAGCCAGCAACTTCGCCGCCTGGCGCGAGTTTATGCAGGCAGGAGGGATCGAAGATGATCCGCAAAGCTTGGTTAATTCCCGTCTTTCTGTTGGGCTTGGCAGTTGCGCCAGAGGCCAGCGCCGCTGTCTCCTTCGGCTTTAGTGTCGGCCGCGTGCCGCCGGTGCCGCGAGGGTATGCCTATGGCCCGGTGGGTCGCGCTCCGGCTGCGGGCTTCTTTTGGCGCGAGGGCTTTTGGGACGTCCGCAATCGCGGCTATTACTGGATGCCCGGGCAGTGGGTGCGGGCTCCGCGGGCCAATGCGTATTGGGTGGGCCCGCGATGGCATGGCAACTCCTGGAGGCAGGGTTACTGGAGATAGGGGTTACTGGCGCTAGAGCCTTTGCATCACCTGCGCCGCCTGCCGCCCGAAACGGCGTTGCAGGCGGCGGACGTACGGCAAAGCGACCCAGCCGGCGAGGACTGCGGGGCGTGAGTAGGAGCGGATTGCGAACCGTACCTCGCCGGTGGTGAGCCTTTCCAGAGAAAACTGCTCCTCGCCACACTCGCTGTGCCCTTTCAGTGTCCGGATGGTGAAGCAGAAAATCTGCTCCGTTCGCACAACCTCAATGATGCGGCTCGGATGCAGGCTCCAGAATCCGAAATGCCGTGCCCGCGCGATGACCACTTGTCCCACGGCGGGCGCACCGGGCGTTAAGAAGTCGCACCAACCCAACTGCCCCATGCGCCACGTGCTCATGGCGGCGACCGCCGACGCCCAGGGGGCTTCGATTTTCACCACGGTTTCGTTGCGAAAGAAGCCGGCTGGGGGTTGCTGGATGGTCGCGGCACCGGCCTCGTAGTTGAAGCCCACCTGGGTCGCAAAAAGGTGCGCGATGGCCGCCGCATCGGGCTGCCGCCAGAGAAACACTTAGTACCCGTACTTCAGTTCGCCGGCCGGAATCGGAATGTCGAGTTGGTTGTGCTTTAAGGGCAGCGGACAAGTGGCATAAGGCGTAAAGACACAGGGCGGGTTGTAGGCCTTGTTGAAGTCAATCTCGACGACGCCGTTCTTGGGCAAGTCAGAGTAAAGGTAGCGGCCAGCGCCGTAGGTCTGCTTACCGGCGGTCTTGTCTTTGAAGATATAGAAGAGCTGCCCATCGGCGAGCACCGGCTCCAGGCGATAGGTCTCGCCATTCAGCATAAATTCGGTGAGCCCAATGGCTTTGTGCTCTTCCATCTCGTTCACAATGTTCGGAATGCGGATCACCCGTTCCGGCTGCGGGATAAACTTCGCCACCACCCGATAATCCGGCCGCACGGGGAACCAAGTCTTATGCGTGAAATTACGCCGCAGTTCGCTTTTCGTATCCTTCATCCGGATACCGATTTTCGTCCCGCGATCAATCACCAGCAGGCTGACGTTGCCCAAGAGGAGGATGTCTTCCTTGGCGTCGGCATCATTCGCCAGCGCGTGAATCCTGGAGACCGGTTGACCCCTTCAAGGTGACAGAAACGCCTTGGTTTATAGTGACGCCGATGCGCTTGCCGGTCCGCAGAAAGACACCGGCGTGGGCGGGGGTGCCCGCAGGCAAGACGATGCTATTGTCCGTTGCCGAGCCAAAGGTAGTCTTCCCTTCTTTCAGCCAAAAGAGGCCCGAAACGGTCAACCAGCCAGTGTCCGACTTCAACTTGGCTTCCGATTCCGTCCGCCACTTTTCAATGGAAGCGGCATAGTCCTTTATACTCAGGGGGTCGGCACCGGAGGCAAACATTGAGATGGCAAAGAGAAACACCGTAATCCATATCGGCTTCATGGTGATTCTAATTATAACCGCCTACTGCGTGTCAACAAGGGACTGAGCGGCAAGCTGCGAGCGGTCACTTCGCTCCAGGCGTTCGACCTGTTCATCACCCCGGAGCCCACCCAGACCACTGTGTCCCCCACCGGGCTCGAGTTGCTCCGGCTGCACTACACCGGCGAGTAGTTTTGCGTTCGCGCCTCACTGCTGGCCGTGTGCCACGGCTGGCGCTGTGTTCGCTGGCGGCCCGGTGTCGTTTCACGCCGGGCCGTCTGGCCGGTCAGGGTGACGAACAGGTTCCCGGGCTTCACGTCGCGGTGAACGATGCCTTTGGCGTGCGCCGCCGCCAGGCCGCGTGCGAGCCGAAGCGGGGAATCGGAATCGCG
>JAYVUQ010000754.1:0-4674 GCA_043787785.1 Bryobacteraceae bacterium | reverse complement strand
CTGGCAGTGGGCTCCGCCCGCCGCAAAGGCTTCGCGGTGGACGAAGGAATCGCCGCGCAGCAAGTCCAGGCGAATGTTTTCGGCCTCATTCAGCTGCGCGACAATCTCCGCCAGGGATCCATTGTTCCGGTCGGCGAGTTTTTCGGACCTGTGGTCATCGGCGACATGCTTCTGGGACTTGAGGCGGAGCAATACAGGGCCGATCTCAATACGGATGCGGCGGTCATGTACCTCAAGAACCGGCAGGGCGCTGACGGGCACTGGGCCTACATCGCGGCCGATACCCGCCCGCCCATCTGTTCCGATTACATCGCGCAAACCGCCATCGCCATGCGGGCGATCCAACTCTATGCGCCCAAGATGGAAAGGGAATCCTACGACCAGGCAATTCAACGGGCCGCGGCGTGGCTCGAGAAACAGCAGCCCAAAGACAACGAAGATCGCGTTGGACGCCTCATGGGACTTGTTTGGAGCGGCAAGTATAAAGATGCCGTGCAGAAGTCTATGCATGACCTGATTGCTACCCAACGGAGCGACGGCGGCTGGGCTGACATCAACGGCATGCCGAGCGCGGCATTCGCCACCGGCCGGGCGCTGGTGGCGTTGGAGGCGGCCGGCTTGCCGATCTCGGATGAAACCTATCAGAAGGGGGTGAAGTACCTGCTCGGCACCCAACAGGAGGACGGCTCCTGGTTCGTCCGCAGCCGCGCCATGACGTTCCAGCCCTATTTCGATTCAGGCTTCCCGCACGGCTTCGATCAGTGGATCTCCGCCGCCGGCACCAGCTGGGCAACTCTCGCCCTCTCACTCGCGGCTCCCACCCACATCGCAACCGTTGCCAACGTGCACTAACCGGGCCGCCGTCCGTGCTTGGATGTGCGACCGCGACGCCCAGGGCCGGGCCCATCCATCCAGGTTGGACAGGTGTAGTACTTCACTTCTCACGATAACAAGCTTGATGCTCATCGGACAGCGAGTTCGATGCTGCTAGCTCCCGAGTGACTCTACACTATGCACGCCAGGGTAAGTCGGGGCACCGCTGGGCATTCCGGAGATATCATTATCTCATTGCTTTGCAATGAGTTGCGGCCAAGAAGATGCGTTGGGCTTCGCATTGGGCTGCTGTTTCTCGAGCCACGCCGCGGCCCGTTGAATCGCCCGGTCGTACGATTCCCTTTCCATCTTGGCGTCATAAGGCTGGGACTGCATCTTGAACTCCGTGACGGCGACGGGTACGATCAGTTCATGGATTCATCTCAGAGCATCGAGAGTTACCTCCAGGCGCTCGCACCACTGGGTGCCAGCAGCATCATTCTTTTCGGCAGCGCGGCCAAGGCGGCGTTCGTTCCCGGCGTCTCCGATGTCGACCTCTTCTTCGTCCTGCCGGACCGAGCAAGCCCCGCGGACCGCCTCCGCGTGCGTCGCCAGTTGGAAGAGCTCGAAGTTTCCCACGGCTTCCGGTCTCCCGCTCGCCGGGGTCCGCTCACCCGTTTCGCCGAACGCGCCGCAGGGCACCAAATGTCCAGCTTCGTCTGTTCTCGTGCCGATCTGCTCTCCGGAGATGTCGCCCGCATCTTCGGACTGGCGCCGGCGGAGGCCCCGTTCGTTGACCGCATCCTGCCCGCCAGCGTCTTTGCCTCGGCGGTGACGGTGTTTGGCGAGGATCTGGTGCCGCTAGTCCCTTTGCTGCCCATCCGGCGATTGGATGTGGGCAAAGCGTTTTTCAATTCCTGGAATACAACGGTGATGAGCGCGGTGGCTTTTCCCCTGCTCCCCGACGCTACGAAATACGCGATGGGTGCCGTGAAGCACTCGCTACATAGCTGCTACTTCTGCTACCACCTCGAAACCGCGGCGCTTGATACGGAGATCGAATTTTTCGAATCGCGCCTGGGCCCCTGCTGGATCCTGGCCGCGCTGCGGGAACAACGGCGGTGCTACCGGCGGTCCTTTATCTTTGTCCTGCGGGTGATCTCATTCCTTTGCCGGCTCCATTTTCGCTGCGTCCGCGACAATCACTATCCGCTGCGCGTCGGGCACTTTCCGCTGCGGGTCGGGCACTTTCCGCTGCGCGTGGGGGCCGCTCGCGGCCGCCGAGTGTGACCGCTACCTGCGGTAAACGGCGTTCATGCTCCTCACCACCACGCTGCCGCGATACATCCCCATACCGCAGGTGAATCGTAACTCGCCTGCGGCCCGCGCGGGCAACTCCACCAGCGCGATGCCGCCCAGCGGGACTTCCCGGCTTAAACCCAACTCCGGGAAGACAACTCGACTGCCGCAGTTCGGCTGCCCGGACCGGATGAAGGCCAGGGTCACCGCGCGATGAGCGGGAATCGGGACGCGGACCGGATCGAAGCCAGCAGGAGTGATCTGAACGGCAATGGCTCCGGCAGGAATCTTTGCCGTAGGACTCCGGCGCGCCGGAGTCGCCACCTGGATGACGAACGGTGTAGTCTCCACCGTTTCGCCGGCCTGTAACTGCAGCCACACCTTGTAACGCCCCGCCGTGGGGAACACCGCCGCCACGCGAATCCGCTCGGGCGGGGGACCCAGCGCCTCCGGGCTGTGCGTGTGAGCCTCGCTGAGACGAATGGCACTCAGACCAGTCTCCATCGGGTGGGCATGCAGAAAGCTCGACAGCCGGTCGCCCACGATCACCGCATGCGCCCAGGCGCCCAGATAGGGTCGCCAATCCGCGATCGGACTTTTGACGCGAAACACTAACTCGGTATCTTCGCCCGCGCGCAGGTTATCGGCATTTTCGAGCACGACGCGAGGTTCGTCGAGAACAGTACCCATCGCGGAGGCCCGGCCCGGGATCTGAAGATCGAAATGCGCAATCCGCTGATTTCCACCGGGCGGCGTGAAATCGGCATAGATCCGGTAGCGTCCGGCGCCCGGAAACGTGTGCGTCACTTCCCACCAACCATAGGGCGTCACCTCGGGATGGATATGGGCGAAGGTGGCAAGGTCCTCGGAAATCACCAGCACGTGAAGCGGGCGTTCGTGGACGTGCTCGAGGAAGCGGATGGGTCGGCCCGCGGTATCGGCAATCTGGAACCGGAAAAGTGTCTCACTCTGGCCGGTGGCCTGGAAGAGGACGCCATTGTGTCTCGCGACGTTGGCTATGCCCGGTGGCGCTCCAAACTGGCCGCGGTATTCGTGCGCCAGCAGGTAAGGATAGGCTAACCCGCCTTCCCCGTTCGTCGTGAGAAAGTAAGCGTAAGTGCCATCCGGGTACTCCGGCGTCTTGGCGATTCGCCCGTTGTACTGGTCGAGATCGCCTGAGCCAGGGACGTATTCGTAGTCCTCGGCAAAGGTTCCCAGGGGGTGTTGGGGCGTCACCGCCGGCCCGGTCTGGCCTGGAGCAAGGACCGTGCCATTGGGAAGCGAGTCGCGAGCGGTGATTTTTCGCCACTGGTAGCTGGAGCGCATCCTGCCTTCAGCGGCCCACGGTCCATAGATCGGGTATCCGTCGAGAGCGAAGCCGATGATCGGAGAATGCTTGCCGCGATTGGCGACCAAACTTTCAATCAGGCCGGGCCGGGCCGGGCTAGCCACGACGGGATCATGATGCCAAATATTCTGTCCACCGTGCGACGAGGCCTCGAAGTGGTTGGGAATCGGCATCCCGTTGATGAACACGCCGAGGGTATCGAACGGCACGTGGGCATGGGGTCCCGCCGCGGGCTGAGGCTTCAGCGGCAGATGAAACTCGAACTGCCGCACGTTGTTGCGCGGCCACGGCGAAGTCTCCAGCACGCCCAGATACGCGAGTGAGATGCCAGCCGATCTAACGACCACCTCATGTTCTTTCATCTCGACGGAGTGGACATCGGGGCGGATCGAGGCCACCGCGCCGGTGGCACCCGCGGGCGTGGTGGCGTGGATCCACACGGTTCGCACCGGCTGGCAGAAAGCGGTGGCGGCGACGAGGAAACAGCTTAGCTTCACTGTAGCGTCACTGTAACGTCACTGTGGCCTGATGGCCAGGCCGGCTGAGGTCACTCCACCGGCGCTTTGTACGCCCCGGGGACCATAGTCCGGCACCGTAGCCATCGTAGTCAATCCGGTAACCGCAAGCGGGCCGCATCGGCGAATTGCGGACACCAGGAGGTGTACAGAGCCCGTCACCTCCGCCGGGTAGGCCCGGGAGGGTACGCGCGGCAGTGAGAGTGACAGTCAGGGTGGAGAGCGTTCTCAGGAGCATAATCAGTCTCATTAGAGCATGGCAATGTAAGGCTTCTCTTAAGTGCGACAGCCGCTCGGAGTGCGTTACCGGAGGTGAATTGCCTCGCATCCCAGGACTCTGCCTGCGCATGAGGTAGACCGTGCACCCCGTCGCTGCGATCAGTCAACTCGTGAATCTGATCCACGAGCCCAGAATAAGTGGGACCACTCACGGGGTGGTCCGGAGTTTGTGGTCGGAAAATTGGCGTGACGCACCTGGTTGAGGGAGTGTCTGGCAGTGCACTGTCTCTCAGGACAAAATGCGGTGGAGTCAGGTCTCACCGCATTCGCCAATCCCAGAATCGTCTCTCCGGCCGCATACTCGCGCCGCATCTCTTCAAATAGTTTCACTTTTCGTCTCCTGTCCATCCCGGAATCTTCTCATCCGGGGTTGTCCAGGTGGGCCAAATCAGACGATCAAAGTGGCCAAATGAGATGAGC
>JAYVUQ010000753.1:0-9783 GCA_043787785.1 Bryobacteraceae bacterium | reverse complement strand
GTCCGCGAGACCTTCGTCCGCCTGTGGGAAAAGAAGCTCATCTACCGTGGCGACTACATGGTAAATTGGTGCCCCCGCTGCGCTACCGCCTTGAGCGACCTTGAGGTGGATCACGAAGAAAGCCAGGGCAGCCTCTGGCACATACGTTATCCAGTAAATGGCGTTCCGGGCCGCGATATGGTGGTCGCCACCACCCGGCCCGAAACCATGTTGGGCGACACCGCGGTTTGTGTGAACCCCAACGACGACCGCTACGCCGACCTGCGCGGCAAAACGGTTCGCCTGCCGTTGATGGATCGTGACATTCCCATCATCTTTGACGAACTGGCTGACCCCAAGTTCGGCACCGGCGTGGTGAAAGTAACTCCGGCGCACGATCCCAATGACTTTGAAGCAGGTAAGCGCAATCAACTCGAGAAGATCAAGGTCATTAATGAGGAAGCCAAGATCACCGCCGCCGGTGGCGCTTACGCTGGCCTCGACCGTTACGAAGCCCGCAAGCGAATCATCGCCGATCTCGAAGCTCAAGGCTACTTAGTCAAAACAGAAGATCACACGCTTTCCATTGGTAAGTGCCAGCGTTGCAAAACAACGGTCGAACCGCTCATCTCGACGCAGTGGTTCTGCCACATGAAGCCGCTCGCTGAAAAGGCGATTGAAGCCGTCCAAAGTGGGCGCACCACCATCCGGCCCGAGAACTGGGAAAAGATCTACTTCGACTGGATGAATAACATCCGCGATTGGTGTATCTCCCGTCAGTTATGGTGGGGCCACCGCATTCCCGCCTGGATCTGTCAGGATTGCGAAGAAATCAATGTGAGCCGCGAAGACCCGACGCAATGCTGTAAGTGCGGTGGCGCGAACCTGAAGCAAGTCGATGACGTCCTAGATACTTGGTTCAGCTCCGGTCTCTGGCCATTTTCCACGCTCGGCTGGCCAGACCAAACGGCTGACCTGAAGACTTACTACCCCACTGAGCTCATGATCATGGGCTACGAAATTCTTTTTTTCTGGTGTGCCCGCATGATGATGCTGGGCCTCGAGATGATGGGCGACGTGCCGTTTAAGCAAGTCTTTATCCATGGCATCGTCCGCAATGCTGACCGTACCAAGATGTCGAAGACCAAGGGGAATACCGTCGACCCTCTCGACATGACCTCGAAGTACGGCACCGACGCCGTGCGCATGGCCCTGGTGCAGGCCTCTGCCCCCGGTGCCGATGTTATCTGGACGGAAGATAAGTTACCGGCCTCGCGTAGCTTTGCGAATAAAATCTGGAACGCCGCCCGTTTCTTATTTTTGAATATGGAGCGCGCCGGAGTTACTCCACAGTTAGTCACTGACCCTGGCCCCGCCGAAACCCTTGAAGATCGCTGGATCCGCAGCCGCCTCAATGCCGCCGCCGAAACTGTGAACCGGGCCGTTGACCAAAATCGTTTCCACGAAGTCGGCCAGGCCATGTGGCAGTTCTTCTGGAGCGAGTTCTGCGACTGGTATGTGGAGCTGAAAAAATTACGTTTCCGCGAAGACTCCGGGCTCGAATCCAATTGGAAAAATATCCTTTTCGTCTTCGATTCTGCTTTGCGGTTGCTTCATCCTTCCATGCCGTTTATTACGGAAGAGATCTGGCAGCGCTTACGCAACCAGGGTGCGGAGGGCACCGAATCTATCTCGCTGGCCGCTTTTCCGCTGGCCGATCCGTCGCGCCACGATGCGGCGGCCGAACGCGAGATGGGCATCTTGCAAGACATCATCACCTCGGTGCGCACCTTGCGCGCGGAGATGAAAGTGGATCCGAAGCTCGCTCTCGAAGGCGTTCTCTATTCCCTCACCGGAGCGGTCGACATTGCCCAGCGCGAACTGGAAGCCATCGCCAAGTTAGCCAACGTCAAGCTAACCCTGAAAGCCGAAGCCGCTCCGAAAACCGGTGCCGGTACGCGCTCCACGCCGGACTTTGACTTAGTGCTGATGGTTCCCGCCGCGCAGCAGGACGCGCAGATTGCTCGCCTCACCAAGGAGAACGAGCAGTTAGAGAAGAACATCGCGAATACCGAGCGCCAATTAGGCGACGAGAAGTTCATGGGCAAAGCGCCGCCACACATTGTAGCGTCGATGCGCCAAAAGCTCTCCGAGTATCAGACGCAATTGGCTAAGAATCAAGATGCCTTGCGGAGCTTGGCAGGCTAGATGCATCCCGAAATCATCGAGACGGTAAAGCGGGCGCTCGCCGAAGATATTGGTTCCGGCGACCTGACTTCGCAAATGACTGTGCCCGCCGATCGCCAAGCCGAAGGCAGGTTCTTCGCCCGCGACGCGATTACGGTGGCCGGGATCGACTTACTGCCGTTAATCTTTGAACTGCGCGGTGGCGTTGATCGCCTGGAGTTACTCAAACAACCGGGCGACAAGGCTTACGATGGCGAATTACTCGCTATCGTCCAAGGTAACGCGCGCCGGTTACTAGAATGTGAACGGGTTGCCCTGAATTTCATGCAGCGTCTTTCTGGTGTGGCGACGCTGGCCAGTAAGTATGTTGCCGCCGTGCAGGGTACGCGCACCAAAGTGCTCGATACGCGCAAGACGACCCCCGGTTTGCGCCGGCTCGAAAAAACTGCCGCTGCGGCGGGCGGAGTCACTAACCACCGGATGGGCCTCTTCGACTACATCCTGATCAAGAACAACCACATTACCGCCGCCGGTGGAGTGCGGCAAGCCCTGGCCGGAACCGCCGGGGCCACTGTGCCGGTGGAAGTGGAAGTACGCACCTGGGAAGAGCTAAATGAAGCACTGGACGCGGGGGCCAAGAGATTGCTGCTCGATAACCTCACGCCCGCCGAGGCGAAGCGCTGGGTGAGCCATATAGCCGGACGTGCCAGTGCCGAGATTTCGGGCGGCATCACGCTCGACACCATTCGCGACTATGCGGAAGCCGCTGCTGACTATATCTCAGTGGGCGCGATTACCCACTCCGCCATTGCCGTCGACCTTAACTTCCGGGTCACCTTACTCGGGTGAGTATTCGCCGCAATCTCGATCACATCAGTGCGCGCCTGCCGCTATGGCATCTGAATTGGTACGTCACCCTCGATTCCACCCAACTCGAAGCGCAAAGGCTGATCGATGACGGTTGCCCCGACCACACCGCGATCGTCTCTCAGGAGCAAACGTCCGGCATGGGCCGCCTAGGACGCCGCTGGCATTCGGAAAGCGGGCAAGGTCTTTACTTATCGATTGTGCTGCGCGTCGACCTTCCCCCCGCCCACTTACCCGGTCTGACTCTTGCGCTCGGCCTGGCCGCCAAGCGCGCGATCGAAGAGATCTCGGAGCTCGATTGCGACTTGCGCTGGCCCAACGACGTGTTAGTCGCGGGCCGTAAAGTTTGCGGCATTCTCACCCAGATTCATAACGGCGCCGTGGTTGCCGGCATCGGAATCAATCTGAACCAACGCGACTTTCCCCTGGAACTCGAGCACATCGCCACTTCGCTCGATCGCGAAGGGGCCAGCAACTTCTCGCGTGAGGACTTACTCGTCCGTTTACTCGACTATGTAGAAGAGTACACCCAACTTTATTGCCGCGACGGTCGCGATATCGTCTATCGCGCCTTCCGCATGAACTCCACTTACGCCCAAGGTAAGCGCGTCATTGTCGACCAGGAAGGGCGCACCTTGCGGGGTGTCACCGATGGCCTCGACGCCGATGGTTTTCTGTTATTACGTACCGAAGACGGCCAGCGCATTACGATCCTCGCAGGCGGCGTTCGACCCGTAGTCTAACTCCCGCTTCCCTACGTGTTTTTGTTACCTTCTCTGTATCCGGCTTCATGTCGAGCCCGTCGCATAAGCGGCGGGTTACATTCAGCAAAACACACTGACATAAAACCACTCGTATACTGACCAATCAGCAATGCAACCCGCCGCTCACGCGGTGGGCTCGCAGCACGTCAGGTTGGAATGGGAAGGAACCAAGCGGTCAAGGCACTAACCATCGCTTGCGAATATCGGCCATACTGGGAAGTATGAAACAGTACGCGGCCCCGCCGCCCATGCAAATCGACCCGGCCAAGAAGTACACGGCGGCCTTTGAAACGTCCAAGGGCACGATTGTTTGTGAGCTTTACCCGGCCAACGCGCCGATCGCGGTAAACAACTTCGTCTTCTTGGCGAAGGATGGTTTCTATGACAACATCACCTTCCATCGCGTCATCAAGGACTTCATGATCCAGGGCGGCGACCCGATGGGTACCGGCAGCGGCGGCCCAGGCTACCGTTTCAACGACGAATTTTCCGGCAATTACCTGAAGCACAAGGTTGGTTCACTTTCCGCCGCCAACGCCGGCCCCAATACCAATGGCAGCCAATTCTTCATCACCCACATCAAGACCGATTGGCTCGACGGCAAGCACGTCGTCTTCGGCCAGGTGCTCACCGGCCAGGATGTCGTTAACGCCATCCAGGGCGGCGACGCCTTGAAGACAATCACGATTACCGAAGCTTAGTTTCTCGATAGGCGAGGCGTTAGCGCGAAGCGATGGGCAACCAATAGAGATTGCTCGAGCCTCGGCCTCGCGACGCTTCGGCCCATTGCCGCGAATTCACCGTGGCTTGGTAGAAGGCCTGCTTGGCGGCGCGTAGGAAGCGCTCGTAGGGGTCCTGCAGTAGTTCGGGGTGCGCTGCACCGCCTGGGGCGTTGCCGAGCGTCCAGGGCTTGTTGAGCGGCGTCAGATCCGCCTTGGCGGCATAGCGGGCCAAGCCTTGCCGGTAGAGGCTTTGCGCCTCGACTCCGGAGCGGCTGAGAAGAAAGTCGAGAAATTCGGGAGCTTGGGCTTCGAGCGCTCCGGGCCGTCCGTCGTAGGCGGGCACCAGGGCCTCGCCCAACTGGCGGAAGGTCTTCATCTCGGCGGGCGTGAGGAATTTGGCCCAGCCTTCGGCCACGGCGTCGGCGGCCGATAGTGGCAGCGTTGGGTCCTGTGAAAATCCCCGGTCGGGTAAGGTAGATATTCCCAGCAGGGCGGTAATGATTTGGCGGCGATCGACACTCATCAACCTGACGCTACCACACGGTTAGCTCAATCGGCGCGCCCACGCCGCAGCCCAACTGCTTGGCCGCGTGGCCCTGGTTGACGCAGACTTCCACGAAGCCGGAACTGCCGATAATGGCCACTGGCTCGCCGAAGGGCACCTCGGCATAGTTCAACGCCAGGCGCTGGATCTTCTCCGTGCCGATGGAGAGGGCAAAGGGGCGCGTCTTGATGTCGGCAAACTCGGTTTCCGAAAAATTCGAGATCAGGTTGCCGAAGCGATCGATCTTCAGCACTTGCCCGGTGAAGAGGCGTTTCGAAGTGCGCGTAGGCCAGAAGTTGTGGATCTTCAAATAGTCCTCAATGAGCGGGCCGAACTTGGCGGGCGTGATGCCGAGGGCCAGATGGGCCGCGACCGGCGCGAAGATGTCGCGGCCATGAAAGGTGCGGCTGACGGGTTGTCGGAAGTACACGTCGCTGGTCAGATGGCGGACCTTCACGGTCTCTCCGGCATCCAGCATCGGGCCATAAACCATCGCGAAGAGGCCATTGTCCGGCCCGACAAAATAGTGGCCGTCGGCTTCCACCAGAATGGGTCGGCGCGAGGTGCCGACTCCGGGGTCAACCACACCGACGTGAATCGTCTTTCTGGGAAATGCCTTCCAGGCTTCCATCAAGGTAAACGCGCCTTCGGAGATCTCAAAGGGCGTGATGCCGTGCGTCACGTCAATTAGCTGCGCTGTGGGGCAGAGCCCCAGGATGACGCCTTTCATGGTGGCTACGAAATGGTCGTGGTGTCCGAAATCGGTGGTGAGAGTAATGATGGGCTGGCGCATGGGAAACTAAAAGGAGCCGTGCTCCGTACCTATTTTGACCATAACGCGACGACGCCCATTTCGGAAGCTGCTTTTGCCGCCTTGGCGGACTGCCTGCGCCACGCGTCCGGCAATGCCTCCTCCATCCACCACTTCGGCCAGGAGGCCAAGCAACGGCTGGAGCACGCGCGCCGCCAGGTGGCCACGGCGGTGGGCGCCAAGCCAGACCACGTGATCTTCACCGGTGGCGGCACCGAAGCGAATAATTTGGCGCTCTTCGGCAGCCTGCGCCCCGGCAAGCGCCATGTGATTACGACGGCGATTGAGCATCCCGCGGTGCTGAACCCGGCGCAAGAACTGGACGCGACGGTGGTGCCAGTGGACGGACAGGGCCGGGTGGATCCGGACGAAATCCGGCGGGCGATCCGGCCGGATACGATGCTGATTTCCGTGATGAGCGTCAACAACGAGCTGGGGACCCTTCAGCCTTTACCCGAGATTTACGAGATCGCGCAAGCGCACGGCGTCTTGCTGCACACCGACGCCGTGCAGGCTTTGGGCAAGATCCGCGTGCCGATGGCGGATCTGGTCACTGTGAGCGCGCACAAGATTTATGGCCCGCAGGGCGTGGGCGCCTTGATTGCGCGCGTGCCCATCCGGAAGGTGACCTTCGGCGGCCATCATGAGCGCGACCGGCGGCCGGGGACCGAAAACGTCGCGGGCGCGGTGGGCTTCGGCGCGGCTTGTGCGGAACTGGCTACCGGGTCTAGTGACCTGCGCGACTTACTCGAGCGCGAGATACTCGGCCGCATCCCGCGCACTCGGGTCAACGGTGGCGGTGCCCCTCGGGTGGCCAACACGGCGAACATCCTGTTTGAGGGAATTGAGGGCGAGCCCCTCGTGATTGGCCTGGATCTGAAGGGCTTTGCCGTCTCGAGCGGCGCGGCCTGTTCCAGTGGCTCGGTAGAGCCTTCGCATGTGCTGACGGCCATCGGGCTGTCTCGCGAGGATGCCCGGTCCTGCTTGCGGTTTTCGTTGGGTCGTGGCAATACCGAAGCGCAGGTGTTGGCGCTGGTCGATGCGCTCGAGCCCGTGGTGACGCGCCTCCGAAAGTTGTCTCCCGTTTATGTCTAAATCTACGATTGCCGTCGCCATGTCCGGCGGTGTGGACTCGTCCGTCGTCGCGGGGCTGCTGCATCGCGAAGGCTATGACTGTGTCGGCTTGACGATGCAGTTGTGGAACCAACGCCGCTTGCCCGAACTCGCCACCGATAAGTCCACCGGCCGTTGCTGTTCGCTCGACGACGTCTACGACGCCCGTGCCGTCGCCAACTTTGTGGGTATCCCTTATTACGTGGTGAACTTCGAGGATCGCTTCGAGCAACACGTGGTGAAGCCGTTCGTTGACGAGTACCTGGCGGGGCGCACGCCGATCCCCTGTACGCTGTGCAACAACTTCATCAAGTTCGACCAGTTCTTAGAGATGGCCGATGGCGTGGGCGCCGAGAAGATCGCCACGGGGCACTACGCGCGGATCCGTTTTGACGAAGCGTCCGGCCGTTGGCAGATGCTCCGCAGTGCGGACTTTACCAAAGACCAGACCTACTTCCTCTTCGGCCTCACCCAGCCGCAACTCGCGCGCACCCTGTTTCCCTTGGGAGGCATGTTGAAGCCCCAGGTGCGCGAACTGGCGCAAGGCCTGGGCCTGCCCGTGGCCGACAAGCCCGATAGCCAGGAGATTTGCTTTGTGCCCAACGGCGACTATGCCGCCTTCATTGATGCTTACTTTAAGGAGCAGGGCATCGCTCAGAGCCAGACGGCGGGGCAGGTGGTTACCCCGGATGGCGAAGTGCTGGGCGAGCATTCCGGCGTCCACCATTTCACGGTGGGGCAGCGCAAGGGCATCGAGGTGAAGCGGCAGAAGCCGGAGCCGCTCTACGTCATTGAGACGAATCCGGTCACGCGGCAGGTGGTGGTGGGGAGCAATACCGAGCTACAGCGGTCGGAGCTGGAAGTGGGCCAGATCAACTGGATCTCGATCGCTCAGCCTGAGGCGGATATCCGCGCCGAGGTGAGAATCCGCAACCGGCATACGCCGGCATGGGCCACACTGACGCCGTCGGCGGGCGGGGCCCACGTGAGGTTCGACGCGCCGCAGCGGGCCGTCACCCCGGGCCAGGCGGCGGTCTTTTACCTGGGTGACGTGGTGCTAGGCGGCGGCTGGATCGTTTGATTTTCAACTACCTACCGACAGTTATCTAAAGTAAATTACAAGCACGGCGGGCCCGTCGCGCGAGCGGCGGGTTGCATGCGGAGTACGATGCCATTTGGGGGAATGCAATCTGCCGCTAACGCGACGGGATCGCCGTGACTCAGCTTCAACCACTAGCCGACGCTGAGCGGCATTTCGGCGGCCGGATGGGCCACTTGCGCCGCCAAGTTGGCGAGTTCGTCGCGCAAGGTATCGGCGATGCGGTGGGCCCAGTGTTCCACCTGCGTCTGGTTCTCGCCTTCCACCATTACCCGGGCGAGTAGTTCGGTGCCCGAGAAGCGGACCAGTACACGGCCCCGGTCCCCAAAGTCGGCTTCGGCGGCGGCGATTTCGGCTTGTACTTGGTGCAAATCATTCAGCGGGCGCTTGGCGCGCACCTTGACGTTTACCAGCAATTGCGGATAGACGATGAAGTCTGCCGTCAGTTCGTCCAGACTCTTGCCCGAGTGCTGCATCGCGGCCAGCACTTGCAGCGCCGTCAACATGCCGTCGCCGGTCGTCGCAAACTCCCGGAAAATGACATGGCCGGATTGCTCGCCGCCCAGCAACGCGTCGCGGCGGATCATCTCTTCGAGAACATACTTGTCGCCTACCGGCGTGCGCAGCATGTGGAAGCCGTCACCGGTCAGCGCGCGATCGAGCCCCAGATTCGACATCACCGTCGCGACCACCGTGCCGTTGCCCATGTGCCCTCCAGCGCGAAGTTGGCGCGCACAGATGAGCAGCATGTGGTCGCCATCGATAATCTTGCCCGACGACGAGACAATCATCACGCGGTCGGCGTCGCCATCGAAGGCGATACCGGCGTCCACCCCCAAGGCCAATACCTGTTCGCGAAGCTTGTCGACATAAAGCGCGCCCACGCCCGCATTGATGTTCCGTCCATTGGGCTCCGTGGCCACCGCGATCACTTCGGCGCCCAACTTGCGGAAGAGTTCGGGCGCTAGCGGTGAGCAGGCACCGTGGGCACAGTCGAGCAGCAGCCTACGCCCCGCCAGCGGAGTCTTCACCGTGCTGCCGGTCGCAATCTTCAGCAGGTAATTAAGGTACTCGGCGTCGAGTTCGGGGTCCACGGCGACGGCGGCGCGCTGCATTGGCTGATTCTGGGCAGTCAAAGCCAGTATGTCTTCCTCGAGCCAATGCTCCTGCTCATCCGGCAGCTTCAGTCCCGAGTGGTCAAAGACTTTGAGGCCATTGTCGGCAAACGGATTGTGTGACGCCGAAATCATCAAGCCGGCGACGAAGTCCTTCGTCCGCGTGAGGTAGGCGACGCCGGGGGTCGTGATCAGGCCGGCAAAGCGTACCTTGACGGATCGGGATTTGAGGCCCCCCGCCACGCACTCGGCGATCCAAGGGCCCGATTCCCGCGTGTCCATCCCGATCAGCACTTCGGCTCCCGGGCCATGCTCGCGCGCCCACTCGCCAAGCGCTTGGCCAAAGCAATAGATCGTCTGCGGATCTAGCGGGTAAAGACCCGCCTCGCCGCGAATGCCGTCCGTTCCGAATAGCTGCTTTGCCATGTTCTCCCTGTAGTTAGGACTTATTCAATTCTCTCAAGTTGGATGCGCGCGCGGATCTGCGACGGCGAGGCCAGACTGACTAATGGATCGGACACAAAGGCATTTAACATTACCTCGGTGGCGTTTTCCAGGTTGAGACGCAACTGGGAGAAGTCG
>JAYVUQ010000752.1:0-7397 GCA_043787785.1 Bryobacteraceae bacterium | reverse complement strand
CACCTCGAACGACAGCGGCGCAAACGGCAAATCGAGCGCGCTGCCCTGGGCGATCGTCACGTTGCTCAACTGACGCGACGCCGTAAACACGGCATCGGGCCAGCCCCGCCCGGCTAGCGTCGGCAGCGGCACCGCTTCATTGCCGCGCAGCAACGCCGCCGCCCGCAAGCACATGTTGTAGGAGAGGTCCATCGCCACGAACTCCGTCCCCGGCCAAACCGGCGCGCAGTCGTAAACCACGCGCCCCACGCCACACCCCAGGTCCAGCACCGTCGCTGGCGCTTTCGCCGTCGATAGAAGTAACGCGCTGATCGTGCGATATAGCCCTTCGGCCGCTCCACTGCCAAACAGTCGATGGCCATAGGCAATGCCGGTGTAGATGTCCGCCACGCCGAAGTCGCGATCATAGCGATCCTGCGCGCGTTCCCCGGCAGTGCGAGGCGCATAGGCCGGAATGCCCTCCGCAACCCACTCGACGGCTGGCCGCGCAACAATCATCACGCTACTCGAGATGTGGCGCTTGCCGGGCCAAATCCAGCAACCGCGCCGTGGCCTGGGTGTTGATCGTTCGCACTTCGGCCCAGGGCGGGTCGCATCGCACGGCGACCGCGCAATGCACAATCTCCCATCTTCCCAGCGTGGATAGCGAGAGAAAACGAGGGGTCGGCCAGATCGGCTTGGATCACCCGCACCCCGGCGAGTGTATAGCAGGGCCGCCGGGTGATGGCTAGCACCTCGCGTTCGCCGGTTTGGTCGAGTAGTAGCCGGCCGACGAGTCCGGTAGCGCCGGTCAGGAGCAATGACATGAATCCGCCAGGATAGCAGATATGCATCGGGGAACTGTGCGACCATAAAGGCGATGCTTCCCTCCCTGCACGCTCCCGGGGTCACCTCCGCGTGATTGATCGCTTCCGTTTTCGCATTGCCGGCTGTGGCACGGCTCTCCCCCGCACCAAGCTCTCGAACGTCGAACTGGCTAAGCAGCTAGGCGTCGAAACCTCCTGGATCGAAAGCCGTTGTGGCGTCGAAACCCGCTATAAGTCGGAAGGTGATGAGACCACCCTTTCGCTTGCCGTCGAGGCTTCGCAAAAGGTTTTGCAGCAGGTGCCTGGCTTCGTGCCGGATATGCTGATTTGTTCCACCTTCACGCCAGAGTATCTCCTTTGCCCCACTGCCCCCGCCATCGCCCACAAGCTGGCCTTGGGCCCCATCGGTGCTTTCGATTTGAATGCCGCCTGCTCCGGCGCCGCCATTGGCTTCCTCACGGCCATAAACTTTCTCGCTACCGGATTTGCCAAACGCATCCTGCTGGTCTGCAGCGACACTCCCACCAAATTTCTCGCCGACGGCGACCGCAACACCCGCATCCTGATGGGCGATGGTGCCGCCGCCATGGCCCTCGAAACGTCCGATTCCTGCCAAAGCCGACTCCTTTCCTGGTCAATCGGCAGCGATGGCGAAGGCGCGGCTTACTACTCCGTGCCCGTCGGTGGTTCGGCTTGTCCGCAGCCCTTGCTCGCCCCTCCCGAAGGTGGACTGGCTCTAGCCGTCAAAATGGAAGGCCGTCAGCTCTTCAAGTTCGCCGTTGCCCGCGGTGCCGAACTCATTGAGCAAATCTGCGAAAAGGCCTCAGTGGCCATGGAAAACGTCAGTTGGGTTCTCGTCCATCAAGCCAATCTCCGCATCATCACCGCCCTGCGCGAGAAAGTCGGCATTCCCGAGGATCGTTGGGTCGTCAATGTCAATGCGGTCGGCAACACCGTAGCCGCCTCCATTCCGCTCGCTCTTGCCGAGTGCCTTGATCGCCAGGCTTTCAAAGAGGGCGACATCGTTTTGGTCGTTGGTTTCGGAGCCGGGCTCACTTGGGCCGGCTTTTTGATGCAGTGGTAATCGCTATTTCATGAGTTATCTCGACAGTCTCGAAAACAACCTCAAGGCGCTCGAAAATCAAGCCGAGCGCGACCCCACCGAAGTGCGCCGCCGCCAAGAGGCCCGCGCTGCCGACCGCGCCGCCGCGGTGGCCGCCGAACCCTTCGTCAAAGAGCTTCGCGAAGGTGAGTTCGCCCGCACCATGCTCGGCCACTGTGCCGTCATCGGTTACAGCCTCCGCACCAAAATCCGGCCCCTCTGGCTCGGCAATGTCCTGCGTCTCGAAGCCCGCGAAAAGCAACTCGATTTTGAGTCTTCCGCCGAAGGCGTTCACGTCGTCTTCCGCGAAAACGGCGAAGTGATCGCCCGGGAACTTGTGGATTTAACCCAACCCTCCGAGCCCTTGGCCAAACGCTGGCTCGGCGTATAACCTCCCTCCCTGTGTAGCCCCCGATGACCATCGGGGGGGTCTTGCCGGCATCCCTCTAATTTACTTCCATTAATTCCTCTATTCCTATTCTGCTCTTGACAAGCTATGTCCTACTCGACGATTTTACAAAGGGGCAACCCTTCAGCAATCGATAGCCGTTGCCGCTGAAAGAGAGGAACCCTCGCTTGAGACCTCTATCTGCAATACTTACTGGCCTGATCGGTACGGCCATCATGACTTTCATCTGCAGTAGCCTGCACTCCGAAGCGATCGCCGCCGGCCTTCGCAGCCCCATCCAACAGTCCCTCGCCGCTCGTTCTCTCACCAACCCCACCGTAGAAGTAAATGGCCGCGATGTTACTCTCCGCGGCACGGTCGATAGCGAAGCCACCAAGCAGCAGGCTGGCGACGTCGCCGCCCGTCAATGGGGCACTTACCAGGCAACTAACTTACTCGAGGTCCGGCAGCCTGCCGCCCCCGCGCCAGAAGCCTCGCTTGATTGCCAAGCAAAATTTTCCAGCATTTTGAAAGCCGGGCAGCCTCTTTTTGCTACGGCCAGTAGCGCACTCTTCCCCATCAGTCATCCTCTTCTTGATCGCATCGTTCAGGCTGCTGGCCAGGGTTCCGCCGCCCAGGTTATTGTCGGCGGCCACACCGACCCCCGCGGCGCACTCGCCACGAACCTCGACCTCAGCCGTGCCCGCGCCAACTCTGTCCTCTCCTACCTCACCGCCAAGGACATCGCCGCCAGCCCCTCGAGGCTCAAGGGTTCGGGCCCAACCAGCCTGTCGCCGATAATGCCACCGAAACCGGCATGCAAGAGAACCGTCGTATTGAAATCAAAGTGAAAGGGCTCTAACTTCATGGGCTATCTATTGATGCATATCTGGCTTTGCCTCCTGGCAGCCGCGTTACTTGGCGGGTTGTTGATGTGGTTGGTATCGAAGCTGATGACCAAGAACATCCGCGAAGAGATCGAAGGCCTTTGGGGTGGCAGGCTCCGTGAAGCGGAAGCCAGATCCAGCAGCCTCGGCGCCGACCTCATCCGCGTCGAAGGCAAAATCCCTGGTCTTGAGGCGCAAATCGGAGACTGGAAAACTAAGTTCACCGGCCTCGAAACGGACCAGGGTCAACTGTCCACCAAGCTCTCAAGCCTTGTCAGCGAACACCAGACGGGCCTCGCCGCCGCTGCTGCTGCTGCGGGAGCCGCTGCCGCCTCCAAGTTAGGCACCTTGGAAAAGGATAAACACGACCTCGAAGCCCGCTTGGCTGGCTCTGCTACCCAAATTCAGAACCTCATTGCGGATCGTAACCAAGTCCAGGCCAAACTCGAGGCACTCAACCTCGAACTCGCCACCACCAAAACTCAATTAGCCTCCGCCCTACACGCCGAGGCCCAACATTCCGTCCAACTCCAGCAGGTCGCCCAGGAACGGGACCAACTCAATAGCCGCTTCCGTGGCCTAAGCGATGAAGTAGCGCTCGCCAAGACTCAACTGGCTGAATATGGAGCGCAGACGGTCGTCATCGCCGCCGAGCGCGATCAGTTCAAAGCCCAACTGGCAGCTGCCAGCCAGGCCTCGCCGTTAGCCATGGCTGCCGCCGCCGGCGCGGCCGCCGCCATGGTCGTGCCCTCTGTCCCGGACGAGTGGCACCCCTAAGTATGTCGATCTCGAACAGCGCTTCCGTTCCTTCGTCAGCACCCAGCAGAAAGAAGGCTACGGCGACATCGAACGCATCGTCTCGGTGATTGGCCAAAAGATGCGCCAAGCTGGAATCGCCTGGGTCAAGACCCTCCTCGCCGAGGGTGGCTCCGCCGCTGGCCGCAAAGCCATCGTCGAATACACGGGTCCAACGCCGATCTCCTCCGTATCGAAGGCGTCACGCCAGACTGGGCTGAGATGCTCGAAATCGCCGGCGTCGACACCGTCAAGGAACTCCGCAACCGCGTCCCCGAGAACCTCCACAAGGAAGAGGGTAGAAACCCGCGCCGAAAAACCTCGCCAGTTCCACAGTGACGCCCCCACCCTCGACAGATCCAAACCTGGATCACCGCCGCCAAAACCATGGATCCGGCCGTCACCCACTAACCCCTGCCCACCCTCTATCCTCTTGTGGGACGGGTCCACCCAGGCCCGTCCCACACACCAGCCCCCGGTGCTAACCGGGGGGTAAATAAATAGAGTCATATGTGTAGAGTCATATGTCGGACACGCTTGGAACTCTATCATTACAAATCACTTATAGCCATCTTTCATTTCCCCTGACCAGACAAAAGCCTGGTAACTGCCCTAGATTCAAAAAGTTACCGTAATCTAGGGGCGCTCGCTTCTCCGGTCACAGTGAAAGAAGATATTTCTAAACGATAGATAATATAAGACTTAACCGATATTCTCTCCCTGCCGCGCTAACAACATCGCCATCCCCATGCCATCCTGGACTCATGCCCCGCATCCTCCCATCCTCCGTCCATCCCCAGCTGCCCCCCATCCCCATGAAGCCGAATCAAATCAACAACTCCCGGGTCTGTTTCGTCACCTTCATACCGCACAAAATCGCCGACCCCAAACCAATTTGCAAAGCGGGCGTGGTATAAACGATCAACCCATGTCCACGTCCAAGTACGACCACGCGAAACTCTTCCTCGTCAGCCTCCTGGCACTGATGACCGCCGGCATCAACTTTGCCCTGCGCTCCAGCGTTGCCTCTGACCTCCAGTCCACCTTCTTCGATCCCCTCGACCGCCTCAGTTCCGCCGCCATGACCGGTGCCGTCTTGGGCGTGGCTTCCCTGGGCTTCGCCATTACCATCGCCATCGGCAGCCCCCTCCTCGACTATCTCGGCATGGGCCGCCTGCTCGCGGTCTCCTCGCTCTGCTTCATCTTTGGCACTCTCGGCGTCATGTTCGCCGGCGAAATCGCCTCCGGCCCCTCCGTCTATTGGGCCGTCTGGGTTGGCATGGTCGTCATCGGCATCGGCTGGGGACTCGTCGAAACCGTCATCAACCCCCTCACCACCGCCATCTATCCCACCGAAAAAACCGCCCGCCTCAACACGCTCCACGCCTGGTGGCCCGGCGGTATTATCATTGGTGGCTTACTCGGTTTAGCCCTTGCTCACTATGGCGCTTCCTGGAAACTCAAGTTAGCCTGCACTCTCATTCCCGCGACGATCTTCGGAGTCATGAGCCTTACCCTCAAATTCCCTCCCACCGAACGCGCCGCCGCCGGCATTCCCGCCGGACAAATGTTTAAAGAGTTACTCAAGCCCTTCTTCCTGGTCTGGTTTCTCTCCATGTTTCTTACCGCCGCCTCCGAACTCGCGCCCGGCCAATGGGTAGACCTCGCACTCTCCCGCACCGTCGGCATGCAGGGCATCATCTTACTCATCTACGTAAGTGCGCTCATGTTCGCCATGCGGCATTTCGCGGGTCCGTTAGCTCACAAGCTTTCTCCCGTCGGTTTACTCTGGATCTCGGCGCTGTTGGCTTCATTAGGTTTGGTCGCTCTCAGCCTGGCGAACTCCCCGGTTACTGGCTTTCTCGCCGCCACCCTTTGGGGCACCGGCGTCTGCTACATGTGGCCCACCATGCTGGCGGCTGCCGCTGAGCGTTTCCCCCGCGGCGGCGCTTTGTTGATGGGCCTGATGGGCACCGCCGGTAACCTCTCTATTTTTCTCGTCCTGCCCAAACTCGGCCAGATTTTCGATACTTCCAAGATCGAAAAAGCCGGTGGCGAAGCTGCTTTCAATAAGCTCGCGGGGCCGGAACTCGAAAAAGTCCTCAGCTCCGCCGCCTCTACCTCGTTCCAGGCTGTCGCCATCCTGCCCGCAATCTTACTCGTGGTCTTCGGCGCGATCTGGCTTTACGATCGTTCGCGCGGTGGTTACAAACCCGAGACCCTCTAACATGCGACTTACTCTACTCTTCTGTTGCGCTGCCCACGCGTGGGCCCAACCTTACTTCAGTGTGCCTCTCTCCGACGCGCCCGAGTTAGCCCCCATGGGCACTTACACGGTCGGCGTTCGCACGCTCGACCTAGTCAACCCCGGACAACTCGATATTCTCAAATACAGTGCTGAAACTAAGTCGGCTCCCGTGGCCGATCGGCACCTCAAAGTAGAAGTCTGGTACCCCGCTACTCTCGCCGACGGCGAAAAGGCCGAAACAATTTACGAGAGCCCCATGGCCGGTCGCGCCGCCGCCCGTCCCGGTATCCCCTCCACCTTTCAGATTTTCGGCAAAGCCAAGCGCGATGCCGCTCCCCGGCAAGGTGACAAGTTTCCCCTCGTCATCGTCTCGCATGGCTATCCCGGCTCCCGTACCTTCCTCTCGTACCTCACCGAAAACCTCGCCTCAAAAGGCTACATCGTCGCCGCGATTGACCATACGGATTCGGTCTTCGGTGAAATTCGCGCCTTCTCCAGCACCCTCCTCAACCGCTCCGCCGACCAGCTCTTTGTCCTCGAATCGCTTAGCAAACAAACCAACGGCCTCCCCATCGACCCCTCGAACGCCGCCATCATCGGCTACTCCATGGGCGGCTACGGCGCCCTCACCAGCGCCGGCGCCGGTTATAGCCCTAAGTCCCCCGTCGCCGCCATGGTGCCCGGCGGTTACCTCGAACCTTGGACGGCTGGCAATGACACGTTCACCTCCCGCCGCCCCGCGAATTTGAAAGCCATCATTGCCATCGCTCCCTGGGGTGCCCAGTTGAACAGCTGGGACGACAAAGGCCTCGAAGGACTCACGCTCCCGTCGCTCTTCATCGTCGGCGACCAGGACGACATCTCCGGCTATGAGAAAGGCGTTAAACGCGCTTTTGAGGGTGCCAAAAACTCCGAACGCTGCATGCTGGTCTACCAGAACGCCCGCCACAACGTCGGTGGCAATCCCGCTCCCGTGGGCGTCCCGCTCGACTTCACCGCCCGCGAGAGCTTTGAAGAGCCCGTCTGGCGTAAAGACCGGATCCTAGCCATCAACCAACACTTCGCCAGCGCCTTCCTTGACCTGTATCTGAAGGGCGACCAAAGCCGCCGGCCCTACCTGCACCCCGGCCAAAAACGCGCCGCCGATGCCCTTTGGCCCGCCAACCCCGCC
>JAYVUQ010000751.1:0-4134 GCA_043787785.1 Bryobacteraceae bacterium | reverse complement strand
GGCACTCCGCTCAACTTTTCGATTCCGGCCGGCACCAGCGGGCGCCTGTTCCCTGGATTCACAATCACCGTGCCACCGGGAGCAACCCGGTTGGACATCCGGCTCGCCTCATCCACGCCAAACGTCGACCTCGATTTGTTTGCCCGTTTCGGCACGGACATTGCCGTATCGGCAGGTAACGTCGTATCCGACTTCAGTTCCACGGGAGACACGGCGACAGAAAGTATCACCATCTCTCCCACGTCCAATCCGACGCTGCGGGCGGGTACTTACTTCATTGGGGTAACCGTATTTACTGCCAATGTCGCCATCAATGTCACCCTTACTGCTACGGTCACCACCGGGGGCTCCACGCCTCCGCCAACCGGCCCGGCTGGCCTTACGTCGGGTGCCGCACGCAACTTCACCGTCGCCGCGGTTGCCAATCCGACGCTGATCAATGGAAACAGCGGGTTCACCATTCAAGTTCCTGCGGGTGCCGCTCGTCTGGACGTGCTGCTGGCGTCGACCACGGCGAACGCCGACCTCGATCTTTATGTTCGCTTCGGGTCCGATGTTGCCCTGACAAATGGCATGGTGGTGGCGGATCACAAGTCGGCACGCGATACGGCCATCTCGATTACGCCAGGCAGTTCGCCCACGCTGCGGGCAGGCACTTACTTCATCGCATTCGGCGTTTTCACCACCGGCATCAATATCAACGCCACGGTAACCGCGACAGTTACTACCACCTCGGCACCTCCGCCAGCCGGAGTGATGGTATGGACCTCCGGCCGCGGACAGACATTCACATTGCCAGCGGGCCCGAGCGGCCGGGTTTTCAACGGCGAAGGCGGCTACACCGTCGCCGTACCGCCGGGCGCAACCCGGTTGGATATCGTGCTCGCCACGAACGATACGACTCTGGACGTCGACCTGTTTGCCCGGTTCGGAACGGACATTACCGTTGCCAGCGGCCGTGTGGTTGCCGATTACCGGTCCGAAGGTCCCGCCGGCAATGAACGTATCAGTATCGATCTCACCACCAGTCCGCCGCTGCAGGCCGGAACTTATTTCATTTCACTGGCGATCTTCGTCGCCAACGTGCAGGTCAATGGGACGTTGACCGCAACCGTCACCACCGCCTCGACGCCAACGCCATCCAACGGGCCGGTGGTTCTTCTATCGGGAGTCAGGCAGGGCTTCAATTATCCCGCTGCCACGCAGGCGCTTTTGAACAATGGTCCGCAATCGTTTGTGATCGACGTACCGCCAAACGCGACGCGCCTCGATATCCAGTTGGTGACCTCGACTCCTGGCGCGGATGTCGACCTGTTTGCGAAGTTCGGCGGCGATACCAGCGTCAGCGACGGTAGTGTGGTCGCCGACTACCGATCGGAGGGCCCGGATGGTAACGAGCGCATCACCATTACGGCTGACAGCACACCGCCGTTGAAGGCCGGGCGCTACTTCATCTCCACGGCATTGTTCACCACGAATGTGGCTGTCACAGGCACCATCATCGCTACGTTCTCCACGGCGGCCGTCGTTCCCCCTCCACCCGCTTCGGCACCGACCCTCGTACCCGGCACGCCCACGAAGTTCTTCCTGCCAGCCGTAAGCTCGCCAACTCTTTATAACAGCAACTACAGCTTCAAGGTGCAGGTGCCGGAAGGCGCTGCCCAGATGCGCGTGCAGTTGAGGAGTGACAATCCGGCGGTTGACGTTGACCTCTACGTGCGCTATCAGGCAGACACGGAAATAGCCGATGGGGCGCCGCTTGCCGACTATTACTCGGAGGGGCCTACCGGCAACGAGGCGATCACGATTACATCGTCGTCTTCGCCGTCTTTGCGCCCCGGGCTCTACTTCATCTCCCTTGGTCTGTTCACCAGGAACGTTCCATCCACCGGATCGATTCTGGTAACCATTGAACGCGGCACGGTCGCGCCCACATCTTCGGCACGGCACCTCCAGTCGGGAACTTCTGTCATACATCTCCTGCCCGCGGTCGCCTCGCCGACGCTCTTTGGCGGCGCCCAGGGGTATCGGATCACTGTTGGGCCTGAGCACACTAGGCTCGCGGTCAGCGTTCGCAACCAGCCGCGGGACGTGGATGTCGACTTGTTTGTTCGCTTCGGTGCGGAAGCCACGGCGAGCGATGGCCGAGTGGCGGCCGACGCGCGATCGGCGAATAGCGACGGCTTTGAGGATGTTGTAATCTCGGGCGCGAACCTCCGGCCTGGCGTCTACTTCATCGCGCTTGGGCTGTTCACACCGAATACGCAGGCCACAGGTGTTCTCACCGCGACGCTGTCCGGCGAGACGACGAGCGCTGAACCGGAAGAAAAGCTGACGGGGCGGCGGCCCATCGGAGGCACCCCGATCCACGCCAAGGATGCGCCGGTGGTGATGACGCCGATCGCTTCGAAGTCCGAGGTGTTTCAGAGCGCCGCCCGCGAGGATGGTGGATTGCTGGGGAAGGAGACGTTGGTGAAAAAACGTCAGCCGCTTCGCAAGGTGTCCGAATGACCCGGCGCGCGCTGTTCCTGCTGAGCGTGGCGGCATGGAGCGCTGCCGATGGCGAGAAGCCGCCAAGCCTTTCCGCGAAGCTCTCGCCCCCGCCGCGCTGGAGCCTCGGGCCGTTTGCGGCCTCACCGCCGGCGGGCGTCGACCCACGGGATCGCTTGCCGATCGGCACCCACCGCCCGGTGCAAGGGGACGCGATTAAGAAGGGCAAATGGGTCAAGCTGCCGGACGGCCGTCGGGTCTGGCGTCTGGAGATCCAGTCGCCCGGTGCAAAGCGATTGCGTCTGCACTTCGAGAAGTTCGCAGTCGAAAAAGGAAAGGTGTGGCTGCTGGACGGGCCGCCTGGCGATGTCAAGGTAAGCGGCCCCTACACCGGCTCCGGGATCGACGAGAGAGGCGAGTTCTGGAGCGATACCGTTTCGGGAGACGTGGTGGTGATCGAGTTCCTTCCCGACGGCAAAGCCCCGAAATTGCCCCCGTTTCTGCTCAAGGAGATCTCGCATCTCTACCAGTAGTGCCGTCCCAGGATGTTCAACTCACTTAAGAATGTGTGGAGGGGCGCATGGGGCGCATGGGGCGCATGGAGCGCATGGGGCGGCGGATGGTGCCCGGCTTCATCAGAGATAGCAACCGTAGTGAAAGACAACATCGCTCAAAATTCCTAGGGGGAAACGGGCCATTCACGGGCATGCACGGGGTGGTACAAGTTTGCCGTAAAGTCCCTCAAATCAACCGCTTGCCATTTTGCTTACGCACAAAACCACTGCCCAAACGCTCGCGCTGGTCCGCGCGCCCCCCGGATACCCGCTCCTCCTCACCTAACGCGGCAACTATCGTCAGCCGGTCTTCTTCAACGACGAGGACCGCACCGAGTTTCTCGCCATCCTGCGCCACAACGCCGATCTTCGCCAAGTCCGCATTCACGGTTACGCGCTCATGTCTAGCCACATTCACCTCGTCGTCACCGGCGAAGTCTGCGGATTCCGATGATGTCGAGTTTCGTCGAAGTACTCGAAGCCAAATTCCAGATCCGCCTACGCCCCCAAGCCGCTCGGAAATCAGCCGCTCGGGCGGCCAAGCAAACGGCCTGCCCAAAGCGAAGCCTCGCCCTCCACCGAAGCCCGACCCGTCGCTCTACACGCCTAAAGTCCCCCGCCGGCTCCCCCGGTCACCACCGCTCACCCCACCCACGCAAAACCACTAGAATCGTGCGACCGGGGTAAGCACCACCGCGCTTGAAGCCAAGGGCAATTGACCATGCCGCCGAACTAGCCAAATACCGGCGTCCCCGCCCAAGTGAAGATCCACCAGCAGGAAGTCGCCATCTTGAGCGAACCTACTGAGAGCCGGAAACGAAGTCACCGCGTTACGCTGAATCACAAACAATTCAAAACTTATTACTCCCACCCCATCAACCACTTACCACAATCAACCCGTCCAGAAATTACCAACCTCTCCCGTAAACTAGTATCAGGTCTAGCCCAAGGACCCAACATCACCGCCGGACGCCGCTCCTGCGCCACCCAAGGAGCCACCACCCATGTCCCGCAAAACATCCCAGAAACGAATCGAAGCCAATCGCCGCAATGCCCAGAAGTCCACCGGTCCTCGTACCCTGGAAGGCAA
>JAYVUQ010000750.1:0-5135 GCA_043787785.1 Bryobacteraceae bacterium | reverse complement strand
CTTTCCCGATCGCCGGTGTCTGGAACACGATTTCATTAATTATGGCCTTTTAGCACGTGGAACAACTGATCTGGCCGAAATACATGGTGGTAACGCGTGGTTTGTCGGTGAGGTTATACGATGTAAAAAGCGCATTGATGGTATACCCGGTGATGGCGACCGTAAGATAGATCGGTATGCCTTGGGCATCCAGGTTGACGCTAACGTCGACGTGGCTCGAATTCAAGTTCGGAACTACGCTTCTTTGGCCCGCCGCCATATCGCCATAGACCACCATGTTGCGGAGTGCGGTCTGGTATGACTGCGGGCTTCCAATGTCGTAATCGAGCTTAGAACCTAGTTGCGCCGCGTCGGTGACGGAGGTGAGCAGGGCGTTATAGACGTAGTACGCATAACCAATTTGGTAAACGCCTGAGAATATCATCCAAAGCAACGTAAACCCAAGAGCGAATTCCACCAAGGCGTTGCCTCGCTCGGATTGTTTTGTTTTACTTCTCATATTAGCCTGCTATTTGTAAAGCACCAGGCTGTATACCTTGGTTCCATCGGTCCCTCCGGAGCTATTACCGCTTAGGCTGCCAGGACCGATATAGGCTGCGCAAATGGGCCCTGAACTCCCCGCATACGAAGTATTCAACAGAAAGTTAGCGAATCCTAAAACGGTAGTGTTGGCGTTCGCACCGTTCCCGCTCCAGCTTCCGGCAACGGGAACTGTTACGATACGGCGTCCGTTGCCAATACCGCTAGACTCGTATTGCGCCCAATTGCTCGAATAGTTGTCGGTGTCCTGCGATGCCCGGTCCGCCAACGCGGTAAATATGGAACTGCCGCGGTTTCCGGGAACCCCGCCGAGTCCATCTCCGGCGGCAATCGAGGAGGGATTTGAGGACGAGTTCGGATAGCCTCCGTAGCGGATCGCGGCCCTGACATTGTTGTTACTATTTCCCTCGCCAATATCCACAAAGCCATGCTCCGACGGAGGTGATCCGTTAGGGGTGAATCCCGCGTCTCCCGCACAAGTAGTCGTATTCCCGTTACCCCATTTGAGCGTGTACTGAGTGCCCCGAGTGAAGCCAAAGTTCCTTGTATCGCCTGGGTTGTGGGCATCGGGAGCGAAGGGCAACAGGCCCCCACTGGAGACCGAGTCTCGCGGCTGCTGGCCTGCGGTCGCAGCCGAAGTTAAAGAGTATAGCCTCGTTATGCCGGGAAGCACGGGAAGGAAATTAAGAGGCACATCCGCCGAGCCACTCACACGAATGAATCTATAGTTATTGGTGGAACCGAAAGAAGCAGAAGCATAGCTGACGTAGGTTCCACCGAAAGTAGTCGCATAGGTATCAGTGACGTTCAAAACCGTTCCGGTGCCCAAGTTCACACCATTTGGTTTGGTGCCGGAAAGGGGGCCGGTCGTGGCCATGGCATTGGCTGCGGCCACGCCCTCCGGTGTGCCATCCAGACGCGAGACAGCGGCTAGGGCGGACGCATCCACAAAAGCCTGTAATTCATTTTTAGTGATGAACATGCGACCGCAGTCGACGGCCAAACCGAGCATGGCCACCATCACTCCGAGACAGAGCGTTAGAAGTACTGCACTAAATCCCTCGTCGCCACGTTGCCTTCTAAAGTTCATGCGATCGCTCCGCCCGGCATTCTGAGTGCCGCCCATGCGGGCTTCAATCTGGATTTCGTCGTCAAAACCGGCAATGGAAACCTCCCAAACTCGAAAGTAGTACTGTTCGAAATATTTCGATTGAGACTTTAGTACTGATTTTATAAAAACTTTCGTTCTAGAGCCCTTGGGAAGACGTGGGGGAAGTCGTGGCCGGGAACCGGGGCAGCTCCCGGCATCCCGGGTTTCGAGGTAAACGCATGAAAATTAGAATACTTAAAGGCCTCAGAATGCGGTGGGGCCCGACTCCACCGCATTTTTCGCGAAAATAAATGAGAATCATGGGCGCAAAACAGTTAGCCGCAGACTGATCTGTAGAACGTCAGAGAGAGCCGCTCAGATTTGCGCGCCTTTGCGACGGCTGAGCTAAACGATGGGTGCCAGGGCGGCGGCGAGGAGGCCGAAGGTGGCTGGCTCGGGGGTCGCCGTGGGTTGGGTGCCCAGCAAGTTGGTGCCGGAGCAATTGGGGCAGGTGACTAACTGGAAGGTAAAGGTGGCCGTGTTGCCAGTCAGGATGTTCAGGCCGGTCCATTCGAGGAAGGCCTTGGTGGAAGTGGAGGGCGACAAGGGCGTCGGGGCGACGCTAAGGTCGATGCTGCTGATCAGCGTGGGGTTGGGAATATCGTAGAAGCCGGTGGCGTTGTTGAAGTTGCCGGAGCCTATGCGAAAACCGCCCCAGGTTTTGCCGGTGCTGTTGAGGACATTGAGCGTCACCAGATAGGACGTGGAGCCGCTGCTGCTGTTGACCGCATAGGTGAACCCGGAATTGTTCATCGTCTGCATGGCAGAGATCGTCTCGTTCACGGTAAAGGTGCTGGCCCCGATGGTGGAACTGTTAACGGCAACCGCGCCAAAGCCAGTTACCGGCGTACCGATGGTGGCCGCGGGGGCCAACAGGGAAGTGAAGTGGACGGCCGCGAGAATTACGGCCGTCGGAAATAGTTTGCGCATATAGAATGCCTCCACCCAGATATGCGGGTCCTTAGGCAGAGGGGGTCAATTCACTTAGGTTTACTGAGGTGACAAAGCCGGTAAAACACAAGTGCCTAAAACACAAGTGCCAGATAGAGCGCCGGGATAAACCGGGATTCCCAAGTGCCGGTTCCCAAGTGCCGGTTCCCAGTGCCGGTCCCCAATGCCAGACACTTTTCAAACGCGGGAACGCGGGTGATCGAAGCCTTAGCGACCGACAGCCCCGGCAATTGCCAAGGAGACACCCACTAGGGCGGCCAGGAAACCGATGACCGGAAACATCATCCGGCGGGCGATAAAAAACATGGATGACAGCACCAATCCGATTTCGAGGAAGCCCTCGCCCAGATCATAGCGGAGGGCTTGCCGCTCCCTGCGCTTGCTCGTTTCGTTGAGCGACTGAGCTTCGCGCTTGATCTCGTCGCATTCCTTGTCGTAGCGCAATCGCTCCTGAGCATAGCGCCTCAGCAGATCCTGGTTGGCGTCAGACTTGGCGCGGAGGGCTGTCACCAGATCATGCGCAACACCGAGGGTGTGACTCTTGATGCTTTTCGCTTGATAGAAAGCCCATTGGTCGTTGGTCTCCGTTTTGAACACCACGGCATCGGTGTGGGCACGATGGGACAGAATCGTCACCACGGCCAGTAAGACCGCAATCAGCGCCGCCATCACGCCAACGCGTTTTCCCTTCGGATCGGTTTCCACCCCTTCGTGGTGGATCTCTAGTTCAGGCATGGGTCACTTCTCTCTCTCCGCAATTAGCGGCGCGGACTTTTGGTATTCGCGCCACTGCCGCTCGATGCGGGTGGCGTAGCTGAATGCGCAATCGATCAGGGGTGCCCGCCAGCCGGTATCTCCGCCGAACTCGATGAGCGCGGCGGGATCGGCCGCCCCGCGGCGGGCGCTGACGCGCAGGTGACTCCAACCCACGATCTCCCCCATCGCGTGAAGGGCCCGGGAGAATCCGGCGAGGTCGTTCCTCCATTTCGTAATGTCGAGGCGGTCGTTGGACGGCATCAGTTCGTGGATGACGAATGAGCGGCCCTGCCACTCGACAGCTTGTAACAGAGCCGGAGAGACCGCCTGCGCATCATGCTGGGTGACGGTGACACACTCGGCCTGCGATGTCCACTTGGGCTGCGCCAGATGTCCCGCTGCGGCGACGCAAGATCCCGGTTGATACTTCAAATCAAGCAGGAAGTTGCCGTGCGGCGAGCCGCGTCCCTCCACCAGGATGACGTAGCGTTCGAGGCCGAGGCTCCCGGTACCGGCGATACGGCGCGCGGCGTCGAGCGGATGGAAAAAAGCCGGATCCGGTTGGCGGGAGGCAAAGTTCGCGATGAACTGGAGGACTGTGGCTTGCTGGCTCTTATCCAGGGGCAGGGCGTGCTTCCCGTCGAGCATCAGCCGGCGTTTTCCAGCCGCCAGCACCGTCCGGCTGTTCAAAAAAGTCTTTCGGGAGCGCTTTTTCAGTTGAGACAGCAGGGCGCGGATCATGCCTTCGGCGGTAGCCCTTTCGAGCCACCGGGCCTTGCCGCTCTGAAGCGCGGCGGCATAACCATCCAGGAATTCGCGCATCAAGGCCCTCGCTATGCGGCGACCCATGCCCAGTGTCTTGCCCCCGACGGCGATGCTGGTCAGAAAGCGGACCAACTCCCAGCCGGCCGGGGCGAGGCAGGCCTCGTCGAAATCGTTCAAGTCGAAATAAGTCAGGCGATTGTCGCCCTTATAGGTGCCAAAGTTCTGCAAGTGCAGATCGCCGCAGCACCAGACCAGAGGGGACGAGGGCAAGTCGGAAGGCACCAGATCCTCATAAAACAGATGGCACGTCCCGCGGAGAAAGACGAAGGCGTCAAGCCGCAAGGCGGCGTCCTTCATCGCCAGCCTTTCCGGATCGCGCCCCGCGTTGAAGGCCTGGATTCGCGGCGCCACCTTCCGGTCCACGATCGGCTTCTCCTGGGTGGGCCTATTCGGCGCGGAACGCGACATAGCGCATGCTCCCGTTGTTTTCCACCTCGAAGACCACGGCCAGACCGGACTTCGCGTTCGTCTCCCGCAGAGAGTCGAGGCTGGTGATCAGGTTGCGGTGGATGACGTCGCCCGGCTTCACCTTGTCGGTCCAGGCCGTGGGTTGCGGCGCGTGCGCGGTCACCACGACGCCGAAGGGTTCCCGCAGGCTGCCAAGCATGGCCAGGTTCGTTTTGTGGATCGTTAACCCCAGCGCGCCCAATTGCGGGATCAGATGCTCACGAGGATGGGTGAGCACGGCTAATTTGTCTCCGGTGTCGGGCCGTTCGACGACCTTGATATCCACCGGGATCCCGGTGGCGTAGACCCCCAGATGCAAGACTTCGCCGGCCATCGCCCGGAAGCCGCGCAACTCCAACTGGCGAGGGTTCGGATGGGCGCGGCGTCGAACGCATCGCTCAATTCAGTCATGGCCAGGGCGCGCGGCTTCGGCGCGGCGGAAGGGACATCTTGGCCTGAGGTGAAA
>JAYVUQ010000749.1:0-3293 GCA_043787785.1 Bryobacteraceae bacterium | reverse complement strand
GCATTCACTTCGAGACCCGAGTCCTCCGCAAAGAGCGCACCCGGGGCGTAGGCCGCATAATAAAGCGCCTTCTGCACGGCATTGGCTTCAAAGCTGTCGCCGGTTTCGTCAGGAGCGGCGATGCCGGCCAAATTCAGCGTTTCGATCTCCATTCCCATGCCGGCCGCGAGGCGAAACTCGCGCAGTTTGCCTGGGTTGGTGGTGGCGCAGTAGAGTTTCAAACGCGCCCCAAGGCCGCCTTTTGCAACGCGATCAACTCGGTAATGCCGCTTTTGGCCAGCACAATCATTTGGGCCAGTTGCCCATCGTCAAAAGCCGTCTTCTCGGCCGTCGATTGCAGCTCCACAAAGCGCCCGTCTCCGGTCATCACCACGTTCATGTCCACCTCGGCTTGGCTATCCTCCTCATAACAAAGATCAAGCATGGCTGCGCCGCCCACGATGCCGACGCTGGTGGCGGCCACCATGTCGCGTAGCGGGTTCTTCTTGAGCGTGCCAAAGTCGAGCAGCTTGGCCACCGCCAGCCCCAGCGCGACATAGGCGCCGGTCACCGCGGCCGTGCGCGTGCCACCGTCGGCCTGGATCACGTCGCAGTCCACCACAATGCTGCGCTCGGCCAACTGATGCAGGTCCACCACGGCGCGTAGCGAACGCCCAATCAGCCGCTGGATCTCATGCGTGCGGCCGGATTGCTTGCCCTTCGTCACTTCGCGCGGCGTCCGTTGGGCCGTTGCCCGGGGCAGCATCGCGTATTCGGCGGTCACCCATCCACGGCCTGTACCGCGCAGCCACGAGGGCGTCGACTCTTCTACCGACGCCGTACAAATCACCTTCGTATGGCCGCACTCAATCAGCACGGAGCCTTCGGCGGTCAGCAGGTAGTTGGGGGTTATCGTAATGGGGCGCAGGGCCCCGGGCAGACGTTGGTCAATGCGCATTTATCGTGAGCTCATCATTCCGTATAACAAAAGTCCCATCACCAAAAAGCCGATGAAGATGACCACCAGACAGGGGATCGCCCCCATCGCATTCGGGCTCAGGGTGGGTTTTTTGCCGCCTTTGGCGGGCTTGTATTTGGCCATGTTGTTTGTTTTATTCGCTTACCGGCTCAGGCTTTACCAGGACCTGGCTGCCGCGTTTTACCAGCACTTCAACGCGTGTTTCGGCCTCTTCCAGTTGCTGGCGGCACTGCTGCGATAGCGTCATGCCGCGTTCAAATAGCTGGATGGCGCGTTCGAGCGGTAGGTCTCCGCTTTCGAGGTCGCGTACGACGGCTTCCAGCTCGTTGAGGCTGGTCTCAAAAGGGACAGGTGACTCTTCAGGCTTAGGATTCTTACTCACTGCTCTCGATTGTAACCCCCACCTGTCACCCCCACCCTTTTGGCCGTCGCGAGCAAAGTCTCCCAATTGCCCTCCGGCAGCGGAATTCCGTCGCGCCGGCGCTCAGCTTCCGTGCGGCCCTCCACTTCGCCCGCCACCAACACCTCGTCGTAACCCTTGGCCGGAGCCGCCGCGCGTACCAGATTGGCCAGCATCTCGGCTCGCGCGCTGATCTCGCCCACGTTGCCGAAGCGTTCGAGGTCAATCGCCAGGAAGAAATGATTGAGTTGCGACGGCCTGCCACGCTTGCGAATGCTTCCGATCTCGTTCGATATCTTGCCCCCGGAGAGCACGCCGCACAGGATCTCCACCATCATCGCCAACCCGGTGCCCTTGTAGCCGCCCAGCGGCATCAGCAGCCCTTGCATAGCCGTTGCGGTGTCCGTCGTCGGTACGCCTTCCGCGTCCAGCGCCCAGCCGGCGGGGATAGTCTCCTGCTGATTGATCGAAGCCTTAAAAATGCGCCCCGCCGCCACCGTGGTCGTCGCCATATCGAGCAGAAACGACTTTTCGCCCGGCAGCGCAAAGCAGATTGGATTGGTGCCAAAGCGCGGTTCGCGGCCTTGCCACGGTGCCACCAGCGGCGAGGCGTCGCACATCACGATCCCGATACTAGCGGGTTCGGCGATCTGTCTGGCCCACCAGAACGCCGCGCCAAAATGGTTGCAGTTGCGCGCCGTCACAATACCCACGCCGTGCTCCTTAGCCAGACGCGCCGCATGCCCCGCGCAGATCTGCGCGGTCACTTGCCCGATGCCATTGCCCGCATCGTACACCAGCGAAGTGCCGCTTTCGCTCACCACGTGGCCCGCTTCTGCGGCCAGCATATCGCCCGACAGCAACTGATCGACGTAGAAGGTCAGCAACTGAATGCCGTGCGAATCGGTGCCGCGCAGGTTCGTGGCCACCAGCGTCGTCGCGACTAACGCGGCATGCTCGGCCGGTACGTGCGTGGCCAACAGAATCCGCTCGGCTAGTGAGCGCAATTGTTCGTGAGGAATGAGAGGCATCAGCGCTTTTCTGTACGCTTTTCGGGCGTCAGCAGCCTGACCACATCGGGCTGGTCCAGCTCGTTGCGGCGGATGAGGCGCGCGCTGAGGTCGATGCGCTTGGCCACCGCCTTGCCGGCGATCTTATCCACCACCGACTTTACCGCTTCAAAACCCATCCGGAAAGGGTCCTGCACCACCATGGCCGAGATGGTGCCGCTCTTGAGTTCCTCCACCAGGTCGGCGCTCGAATCAAAAGTTACCAGCTTCAGTTTGCCCGATAACTGCCGCGCTTTGACGGCCAGGGCCGCGCCCACCGCGCTTGGCTCCGACGAGCAGAACATGCCCTTCAGGTCCGGATGCGCGGTAAGCATGTTTTCGGCGGCGGCACGGGCCTTGCCCCGGTCGGATTGGCCGTATTGGCGGGCCGCAATGATCAGCTTAGGGAATTCCTTGCTGAGCGTCTCTTCAAAGCCGCGCTCACGGTCCATGGTCGAGGAAGATCCGGGCGCATTCATCAGGAGCGCCACTTTGCCTTCGCCACCTGTCAGTTGCCCCAGCTCCCGCGCCGCAATCACGCCCCCTTCGTAGTTATTGGTCGCCACGAAGCTGGTGTAGTTTTCACCCTCAATGCCGGAGTCGAAGACGGTGACGGGGATGCCGGCCGCCATGGCCCGGTCAATCGGCGCCACCAGCGCCTTGCGCTCCGTGGCGGCGACCACGATGCCGTCCACCCGCCGGGCGATCATCGAATCGAGAATCTGAATCTGGCGCGCATAGTCGGTCTCCGATGGCGGGCCGTTCCACACCATCTCCACCTTCGCTTCGGCCGCCGCCGCACGGGAGCCATTCTCCACCGCGATCCAGAATAGATGCGACGTTGCTTTGGGAATCACGGCGATCACCTTCTGGCCGGTGCGCTGGC
>JAYVUQ010000748.1:0-5849 GCA_043787785.1 Bryobacteraceae bacterium | reverse complement strand
ACGAGCATCGACGGGATCAAAAGGATCAAGCTATCGATGATGCGCGCGAGGAACCGGAGCCAGAAGCCCCCGTATTGGCGGCCATTCGGTGGTGGTGGTGCCGCGTAGACCGGTGCGGGGATTAGGTTGCCCGGCAAGGCCGGCGGCAGTAGATCCGGCCGCGTGTCCGCCGCCGATTGCCAGTTGGGCATGCCGGGTTGCCAAACCAGAGTTTCCGGGCGAATCGCGCCCGTCGCGATGAGCGCCTCGAACTCGGATTGTTCCACCGGGCCCTTCTGTTCGCCGCCTGCGGAATAGAACCAGGACATTGTTGATTCCCCTTACCTGCCCGATTATAAGGCCTACCCCGCGTTTGTCCAGAGTACCCCCTGCAAAAAAGATACCAAAATAAATGAGAACAATGGTCCGCTGAATCCACTAATAGAAGGGCGGTATACTATGGTTTCTCCCCCCGAGAAGTGAACTGGCCGAGCTGCGTCTAAATGGGCTCGACAGACGAAAGGTACTCTCCATGATTGATGAAAAAGAACGGCTCAAGAACTTAACAGCCACTCTCGGGAACATTGAAAAGCAGTTCGGCAAGGGTTCCATTGTGCGCCTGGGCTCGAGCGAGGCGATTGTGCCGGTGACGGTGATTCCGAGCGGTTCGATCTCGGTCGATTGGGCACTCGGCGTGGGCGGCTTGCCACGCGGCCGGATCTGCGAGATCTTTGGGCCGGAATCGTCGGGTAAAACGACGCTCTCGCTGCAGGTAATCGCCGAGGCGCAGAAGTTGGGGGGTATGGCCGCGTTTGTCGACGTTGAGCACGCGCTTGACCCGATCTATGCCCGCAAACTAGGGGTGGACGTTGACAACCTGCTGGTGTCGCAGCCGGACTGGGCGGAGCAGGCGCTTGAGATCACGTCGGCGCTGGTGAGTTCCGGGTCAAACGACATCATCGTGGTGGACTCGGTGGCGGCCTTGGTGCCGAAGGCCGAACTGGACGGCGAAATGGGCGACACTTTCGTCGGCATTCAGGCCCGGCTGATGTCGCAAGCCATGCGCAAGCTGACCGGTATTGTTTCGAAGTCGAACACCTGCCTGATCTTCATCAACCAAATTCGCGAGAAGATCGGCGTGATGTTCGGCAGCCCCGAAACCACCTCGGGTGGGCGAGCGCTCAAGTTCTACTCGTCCGTGCGTATCGACATCCGGCGCATCGCGCAAATCAAGGATGGCGATGTTGTGGCGGGCAATCGCACCAAGGTGAAGATCGTCAAGAACAAGGTGGCGTCGCCCTTCCGCGAAGCGGAGTTCGACATCATGTATGGCGAAGGCATTTCGCGCGAAGGCGACTTGGTGGATCAGGGCGTCGCGAAAAACTTGGTGGAGAAGAGCGGCTCCTGGTATAGCTTCCGGGGCGAACGCATTGGCCAAGGCCGGGAGAATGCGAAGCAATTTCTGAAGGACAATCCAGATATGGCCACGATCCTCGATACCGAGTTGCGGGTCCTGCTCAATCTGGGTAAAAAGACACCCACGCCTGAAGATGCCACGGCTCCCAAAGCGGAGAAGGCGGAGAAAACGGCGGCCGCGGCCGCTCGTAAGTAGGGCCAAAGGGCCTGCCGGTGGGGCTCCCGGAATAGCTCAAAACATTTGTACCATCCGATGTTTTAAGCCAAAAAGTGGCATTCCGGGGGCTTGAAATCGTGAAAAAGGCCATTTTTCGGCCATTTTCGTGACAATTGGCTTGCATCACTCCCATGGGTACCGTATCATCATGGTCGTAATCGCCCTTTGAGCGCTTGCGCGCAAGCGTCGCTCAGACCGGTGAGAGAGCGCACTTCTGGTGACGCCTCAACGATGTTCAATTAACGGGAATCAGTAAAGGAGAATTAGTATGGCTGACAAGATGACTCAGACCCAGCTTGTCGCGAAACTCGCGGAGGGGGCCGAAATCACCAAGAAGCAGGCCAAAGCTGTTATTGACGGCTTGACCACGATCGCGGTGAGCGAAACCAAGAAGAACGGGGTGTTCATCATCCCGGGCATCGGCCGCTTGGTCCGTCAGGAACGCAAGGCTCGCATGGGCCGCAATCCGGCGACCGGCGTGGCGATCAAGATTCCGGCCAAGAAGGTCGTGAAGTTCCGCATCGCCAAAGCGGTGAAAGACGCGATCGTTCCGCCGAAGGCCGTTAAGGCCCCGGCCGCCGCGCCCGCCAAGAAGGCTGCCGCCAAGAAGAAGTAGTTCTTCCGGCATTGGTTACCACGAAAAAAGCCCCGCGAAAGCGGGGCTTTTTACATTTCTGGAATAAGGTTGGCCTGAACTGCGGATCCAACCGTAGGTAGATACTTGCCGGAGGGCCGTTAGGCCTCTTTCTTCTGATCTTCCGGCGGCTTGGGATCGTCCTCAGTCTTCAAAGCTTTTTTGAAGTTCTTAATCCCCTCGCCCAGGCCTTTTGCCAAGTCGGGGAGCTTCTTGCTACCAAACAGGAAAACGGCGATCACCAAAATGATCAATAATTCCTGAACACCGATCGGACCCATAAATCGCCTCCTAAAGGACGTCTCCAGTGTACCATTCGCCGCCTCACATAGACTGGTAGCGATGCAACGCCGCACCTTCCTTTGCGCTAGCCTTTCGACGGGCCCCGCCTTGATCACCGCCGCCAAGGGGCAATTGACACTACCGCGCCTTGGCCAGGGCCAACATTTCTACGACGCCAGCCACGACTCTCTCCGTCCGCCCCCACCCATGAAATTCGGCAACACCCACGGCATCGTCGTCACCGGCGACGGTCGCATCGTCCTCTGCCATACTGTCCACAAAAGTAGCGACTCGTGGAGCCCGCCGCCTGAACGCCGGGCAAGTTCGTGGCCCCCCATGCGGCGTGCTTCAACCCCTGGGGCAATATTCTGGTGGTCGAATGGGTGGAGGTCGGGCGAGTGACGAAGCTGCGGAAGCAACGCTCTCCTCAAAAAATCAGATCGTTATTCCTCGCGAGGCTAGAGCGGTGCTCGGTGCCAAACCGGGTGACAAGTTGCTGATCGTCGCAAGGGGCAGTTCCGTCCTAGTTCTCCTCCGCCCGTAATCGTGGGCCAGCGCCCTGAAGGGTCTAGCGAACCAGCCATATCCGGAAGGCTATCTCGACCAGGAGCGTGATAGTTGGGGTTGATGCCCATCCGAGGCTTCCCCCGTGCTACCACAGCACACGGACGGCGTATTTCTGGATCTCAGGATCCGGCGTGAGAATCGTCATTCCGTGAATTATGGCTTGCGCAACAAGCAGCCGGTCGAACGGGTCGGAGTGGAGTGGCGGCAATCGTCCCGCCAGCAGCACGCAGTCCTCGTCGATTTCCAAGCCATGAATCCCGCTGCGTTCACGCACCCTCGGCACGAACACGTCAGGCCGTTCGGCCAGGGGAAGACGCCCGGCTGCATGCTTGATGGCAATCTCCCAAGCCGAGGCCGAGCTCAAATAACTCTCATTCATCCCATCAAGGAATGCGCTCTGCGCAGATTTGCTCAGCGCCGGGGCACGCGAGGCAATCCACAGAAACGCACAGGTGTCGAGGAGGAGCTTCACTCGCAGTTGAAAGACTTCAAGAGATCTTCCGGCAGCGGTTCGAAAAACGAATCGGGAACCACGAATTCACCTTCGGCCACACCGAGCCGAGGCTTGCGGGTCGGTTTTTTGCTTATGGCCCGAATTTCCGCTACCGGTTCATTCCGGTTACAGAGCAGCAATGTACCCCCGGGCGCAAGCTCGGCGATGTAGCGAGACAGGTGGGTCTTCGCTTCGTGCATATTAACGCGCTTCATGCTTCAATATTAAACCAGGAACTAAACTAAGTCAACAGAGCCCTGCGAGGCGGCTGAAAAGGCCGATGGGTGCCTGGAGGCTGTGTCGACCGCCTGCCGCACCTGGATCCTTCGACATCGACCAATGTGACCTTTCCCCAGCCATGCGTATCATAGAAAGTTGATGGTGTTGGTGTGGACATTATTATTCGCCGCCTCGTTGCAGGCTGCCGATTGGGAGCCGTTAGGCCCCGAAGGCGGTAGCGTGCACATCCTGGCGATTGATCGCGTTCATCCGGCCACGCTGCTCGCCGGCACCCGCAACGGAATGCTCTTTCGCACCATCAACGCCGCCGCCGCTTGGTCCGCGTTGCCACTGCCGCGCTTCCCCAACACCACGCTGCACTCGCTGGCCATCGATCCCGACAATTCCCAGCGCCTCTTCGCCGGCCTCAGCGACCCCACCGGTAAACACAGCGCGCTCTGGCTCAGCGACGATACCGGCCAACATTGGCAGCGGGCCGAAGATCTCGCCGGCCGCGCCGTGCTCTCGCTGGCCATTCGCGAAACCGAGCCGCGGCTGTTCTTGGCCGGCACCGACCGGGGCGTCTACCTGAGTGAAGACCAAGGTTCCCATTGGCGGCTCGTCTCCCCTGCCGGCCATCCAGAAATGAATGGCATCGTGTCACTGGCGCTCGATCCACGGCTGCCGGGCACCTTCTTTGCGGGCACCACGCATCTGCCATGGAAGACCGCCGATGGCGGCCTTACCTGGACCTCTATTCACGACGGCATGATCGACGACTCCGACGTCTTTTCCATCCTTGTCGACGCCACACGTCCCGGCCGCGTTTACTCCAGCGCCTGCTCCGGCATTTATGCGAGCAAGAACGATGGCGAGCTTTGGCTGAAAGCCGAAGGCATTCCCGCCGACAACCGCCGCACCCATGTGATTGCGCAAGACCGCGAATATCCCAACCTGCTCTACGCCGGTACCACCGCCGGCCTGTGGAAGTCAGCCGACTCGGGCTCCACCTGGAAGAAGCTCCATCCGGCCACCGTCAACTCCCTCGCCGTCGACCCGCGCGATGGCCGTGTCATGTACCTCGCCACCGATGGCGGCGGTGTCTTAAAGACGATGGATGCGGGCCGCAGTTGGCTGGGCCGCAATCGCGGGTTGGTAAATCGCCGGATCACGTCACTGGCCGCTTCGGGCACCGCGCTCTACGCCACCACCATCTACGAAGGCGACTACGGCGGGGTCTTCGTCAGTAAAAGCGGCGGCCGATCCTGGACTCTCCTCGCCAACCAACAACGCTTGCACGCCGAGAATATCTTGCGGCTGCGGGCGCGAGGCGCGGAACTCACGGCCATCACCTTCAACGGTCGCCTGGTATCTCAAGACGCCGGCAAGACCTGGGCTTTTAAGCCGTTCAAGACACCGGAGCCGACGGGGGCTCCAGTACGCGGCCAGGTACCCTTCGACACTGCCCGGTCCACCCTTACGCCCAACGTGCGTTTGGCGGCGACGGTGAATGGCCTTGAACGGAGTACCGATAGTGGAAAGTCCTGGAGCCGGGTGACGAAGGGGCTGCCCGCGGGCTTTGTCCGGGCTGTTACCTTTCATCCCAAAAACGCTGGAGAGTGTTATGCGGTGCAATATGCCCGTCTCTATCGATCGATTGACGCCGGCCAGACGTGGGAGTTTCTCTCCGGTGCCGATGCACCGATCTTGTTGGTTTCGCTGTTTGTTCAAGGGCAGTTAATTTACGCCCTCAGCGAGGACCGTGGCATCTACCGTCGGCAAACCATGCCATAATAATGGTGTTAGTAGTCAAAGAACCACAACATGAAGAAATCAATTCTCTCACCCGTGCTTACGTGCCTGTTCGCCTTCTTTTTGCCTGCCACTGCTCAACAGGCTGGCCAACCGAAGTTAGTCGATACCGGTGAGGTTGGCAAGTATGAATTCAATGTCTTTGGCGGCGGAACTTTCTTTCGTCGGCAAACACAGTCCCCGAACATTAAGCTGGAAGATGGAGGCACCATTGGTGCCCGGTTCACCCA
>JAYVUQ010000747.1:0-6109 GCA_043787785.1 Bryobacteraceae bacterium | reverse complement strand
CTCAGCTTCCGTCCGTCCAGCTGGCGCAGCACGGGCAGGTGGGCGTAGGCCGGCGTGGGCAGGCAGCCGTTCCGACATTTTCTCGTCAACTTGGCGAAGCTCATCATAGAGCGCGGCCACCCCGGCGTCGGCACTCTTGCGCGGATAAGGCCGCTCGTTTAAGCGGTACCAAGCGTCTTCGAGTTTCTTAAGGGCGCTGCCCTGGACATGTTCCGGAATGCTCACGAGTCAATTAATCGCTTTGCTCTGCGCCGTGGCAGGCTCCTGCCCGTAATTCTCCCGGATCACTTGGCTCTGATCAGAGAAGAAGGTGCGGCTGCCGGAGTTACCGAAGGCTTCCGGAGTGGCGTTGATCTGGTAGCCGCCTTGGGTAGCGGTAAGCGTGTAGAGGTAGCCGCCCTTTTTACCCGTGGTCAAGTCCGATGGGATGAGGTCAGCCGACTGCGGACCCGCGGTACCGCTGGTGGGGGGGCCAAGCTCAGACAAGGTCGTCGCGTACTTACCGAACTGAGAATAGTACTGGGTCTGCGCCGTGTGCAGCGTGATCACGCCGCGAATGGAGGCCATTTCCTGCGCATACATGCGCGTGCGAGTCAGTTTTGGCACCGCAATAGCGGCGATGATCAGGATGATCGCGATCACGATCAGCAGTTCGACCAGTGAAAAGCCCCGGCGGCGATTACGTTGCAGCATCTTCATAGAAGGTCTCCCCCAAATATGACGTTATCAGATCGCCGGGCGTGCAGGCTAGATCGGTAAACTCTGCACCGTGGCCGGCTCGGGCGTCCGGTTTTGCCGGATCACCTGGCGTTGGTCGCTATAAAAGGAGCGGTCGCCGGTGGTGCCGAAGGTTTCGGGATTAGCGTTGATCTGGTAGCCATTGGCACCCGGCTGGAGCGTGTAAAGATACCCGCCTTTTTTCCCAACGGCTAAGTCGGCCGGGATCAGGTCTGCGCCAGCACCGGATCGGGCGTATCGGGCACCGCTGTCAGGGCTTCACCAAAGTAAAAGTCCCATCCGCATGCAGCCGATAACGCCGATCGCGCCAAGCGATCGTGTTCCCGAAGAAGCCCAGCACCCAAAACATCAGGCTCAGGAAATCCTGGGGCAAGGTAAGCCAACTCCAGCGGCCATGCAGTACACGGCGTGCCAAGTAAGCTCCCGCCAGGATCCGCAGCAAGATAGCGCCGACCGCCACCGGCCACCATGCCGTAAATGCCAGCCACCAGGCCCAAGGCAAGGGATTCATAAACACCTGCCCCACATAGCCCGCCGGCCGCGACCTTCGCGTGCTGCGATTCCAGCGCAGACGATGGGCGAAGTTTTTTTCCGCTGGCTCGCTGCCGATGCGGTGCTCGATCACGTAGCGCGATAGGATGACGCCGAAGCCCTTCTCGGCGGCCCATTGGCCCATCACGAAGTCTTCGGCAAGGTAGCGGCTTAAAGCTTCGAAGCCGCCGATGGCCTTGAGTACTTCGCGCCGGGCGACGATGGTGGGGCCGACGGCGAAGCGCACGCCTTCCAGCATGCGGGCCACTAGCAGTCCGCCGATGAATTCGGTGTTGAGGCCGGCGGCTTCGAGGCGGCTCCAAAGGCTGGGTCCGCCGATGGCGCGGTAGGGGCAGGTGGCGAGGTGGACGGCCGGGTCGGCAAACTCTCCGGCGACGGTGGAGAGAAAATCGGGCGTGACGCGGATGTCCGAGTCGGCCATGGCGAGGAGGTCATAGCAGGCGGCTTCGGCGAGATGCTGCAAGCTCCAGACCTTCGCATTGGCATAGGGTGGCTCACCGACTTCGAGCAGCCGGGTGGGCACTTGCGGAAACTCAGCCTGCAGTTTGCGAACCACGGGCAAAGCCAGGTCAGCCGCGGTGCGGGTAGCGAAAAGGATTTCGAACTTGCCGGCAAAATCCTGCTGAAAGAAACTCCGCAGGTTCTCTTCCAGGCCCAGGTCCGCCCCGGCGAGCGGCTTCAGGATACTGATAGCGAGCTTGGCTGGCTTAGGCTTCGGCACCTGTAAGTACCGGCGCGCGGCGATCACACTCAGGATGAGATACGCTAAGCCGCCCGCCGTCAGGATCAGCGCAACCAAGTTCATCATGAGTTGCCATCAAGCAACGATTCAATCAGTTGGGGCACTAGTCCACCGAAGACTTGGTGTCGATCAAATTCCTGGCCCGCTCGATAAACTCCGCGATCGGCACCACGCCCTGGTCGCCGTGTTTGCGATGACGCACGCTCACATTGCCCGCTTCGGCTTCGCGGCCGCCCACCACCAGCATGAAGGGAATTTTCTGCATTTGCGCGTCGCGAATTTTGAGGTTCACCTTTTCGTTGCGCGTGTCGATCTCGACGCGCATCCCGGCGTCCTTCAACTGCTTGCCCAACGCCTGCGCAAACTCATTCTGCCGGTCGGTAATCGGGCAAACAATCACCTGCACCGGTGCCAGCCACATCGGAAATGCCCCGGCGTAGTGCTCCACCAGAATGCCAAAGAAGCGCTCCACGGAACCAAACAAGGCGCGATGCACCATCAACGGCTGATGCTTCTTATTGTCTTCGCCGACATACTCCAGGCCAAAGCGGCGGGGCAAGGTAAAGTCGAACTGCACGGTGGATAGCTGCCACTTGCGGCCAATGGCATCGACGAGCTTCACATCGATTTTGGGACCATAGAACGCCGCTTCATCGGCAATCACCTTGGCCTTCAAACCCACTCGCTCGCAAGCGCTTTTGAGGGCGTTTTCCGCCAATTCCCATTGCGCCGGCTCGCCATCGTACTTGCCGGACTTGCCGCCATCCCACGTCGAAATCTCGGCCTCATACTCCGTAAAGCCAAACGTCGTCAGCGTGTCGCGCGCAAACTCCAAACAACCAATCACTTCGTCCTCCGCCTGATCCGGCCGGCAGAAGATATGGGCATCATCCTGGCAAAAGCCGCGGACGCGCAGCAGGCCATGCAGCGTGCCACTGCGCTCGTAGCGATACACCGTGCCCAGTTCGCCCAAGCGCACCGGCAAGTCGCGATAGCTCTTCTGCCGGTCAGCATAAATCAAAATGTGGAACGGGCAGTTCATCGGCTTCAGCTGATACGTCGCGTCGTCCAGTTCCATCGGCACGAACATATTGTCGGCGTAGAAATTGGCATGGCCCGAGGTCTTCCAAAGTTCCAGCCGCGCCACATGCGGCGTGTAGACCAACGAGTAGCCGCGTTCCAGATACTGTTCGCGCATCCAATCCTCAAGGGCCTTGCGGATAATGCCGCCCTTGGGATGGAAGAAGATCAGGCCGGGGCCGGCCAGCTCTTGAATCGAGATCAAATCGAGCTCTTTGCCCAGCTTGCGATGGTCGCGTTTCTTGGCCTCTTCAATGCGCAACAAGAACTCGTCCTGGTCTTTCTTCGTGAACCAGGCGGTCGCATAAACGCGCTGCAATTGCTGCCGCTTCTCATCGCCTTTCCAATAAGCGCCCGATACATTCAGCAGCTTGAAGGCCTTAATCTTCAGGGTCGACGGCAGGTGCGGACCGCGGCAAAAGTCAATAAACGTTGGGCCTAGCGTGTATTCGGAAAAAATCTCCCCAGCCCGCTCGGTAATCAGCTCCACCTTCATCGGCTCGTGCGCGTACTTCACGAGCCCCTCTTCCTTCTTCGTATAAACCCGGTCGTAGGTAAGGCCGCGAGCCTGCAGCTCCCACATTTTCTTTTCGATCTTCTCGAGGTCGTCAGGCGTAAACGGCGTGGCACGGTCGAAGTCGTAATAGAAACCGTTCTCGATAAAGGGCCCGATGCCCAGCTTGGTTTCCGGATAAAGCTCGAGCACGGCGGCGGCGAGCAGGTGGGCGGTGGAGTGGCGATAAACGTCGAGCGACTCCGGGTCCTTCGTGGTCAGCAACTGCAAAGTCGCATCGCCTTCGAAGGGCCGCGTCAGGTCCCAAAGGTCGCCGTTAACTTTGGCGGCGATGCAATCATCCGCCAATCGCTTCGAGATCGCCAGCGCGACATCGAGCGGCCGCGAACCAGCGGGCATGGATTTTTGGCTGCCGTCCGGCAGAGTGATCGAGATTTCAGACATGAGGGCTAGCTTTCAGGTTACCTTAGCGGCTAACCAGCGCGGATTCTTCGAGGGTGAGCGTGCCGCCAGTGGCATCGAGCGTAGCCATCACTCCCTGCGGCAACGTGAGCTGATCGTCGGTATGGCCAATGGTAAGGCCGGCCAGCACCGGTACGCCCAGGCCGCCCAAAATGCGGTCCACCGCCTCGCGCTCCGTCATAGGAACGTCCACGCCGGGCGTGGCTTTGCATTTTTCGCACTCGCCCCAAACGACACCGGCGAGAGTGTCCAGCTTACCGGCCAGCTTCAGTTGGGTCAGCATCCGGTCAATCCGAAACGCCTCTTCGCCCACATCTTCAATCAGCAGAATCTTGTCACGCGTGTCGATCTCAAAGGGCGTCCCCATCAAATTCGAAATCAGCGATAAGTTGCCCGCCAGGATTCGCCCGCGCGCCGTCCCCGTCCGGATCGCTCGCAGGCTATGCCCCTCGGCAGGGTTCGTTAGCTTCCCCAGCGGCTCCACGGAAAACATGGCGCGGTGAAAATGTTCCATCGTGTACGGCGTGAACTTATGGTTCGCCGTCGGGCCATGAAACGTCACCAGCCCATGCTGCTGATGAATGGCCAAATGGAGCGCCGTAATGTCGCTGTAGCCCACCAGGATCTTGGGATTGCGCTTCACTAAGTCGTAGTCGATCTTATCCAGCAGTTGCGGCGTGCCGTAGCCGCCGCGAATGGCAAACACGCCTTTGATCGCCGGGTCGCGGAACATATCGTGCAGATCGCTGAGACGTTCTTCCACAGTGCCAGCCACATAACCACGGCGGCGAATGTTCTTGCCGTAACGAATCTCCAGGCCCAGGCTCTTCATCGATTGCTCAATGCGCGCCCAGTCGGTTGGGTTGACGACATTCGAAGCCGGCGTGATCAGGCCCACCACATCGCCCGCGCGCAGCGCCATGGGCTTCACAAGTTTCTTGGGAGGTGCGGCGTTCATCAAGGCCAACGGAAAGGCAAGTAAGCTGCGCCGGTTCACGCGGGCTTGTCCTGCTCGTCCTTCGGACGCCCCTTCCGGATGCGCTTCAAAATACTGTCCACGCGCTTCTGCGGGCCAAAGTTCGCGGTCGTGTCGAAATGCAATTCGGGTGTCCGGTGCATCTCCAGGCGCTGGCCCAGTTCGCGCTTCAGAAACGCCCGCGCCCCTTCAAGCGCGGCCAACGTTTCGGCGCTGATAATGCCCTCGTGGCTCTTGATGGCGACGTAAGCGTGGCGCTTGTCGGGCGACACTTTTACCTCTACCACTTCCAGGCCATCCAGGCGCGGATCTTCCATTTCAAGCGCAATCATTTCGCTCAGCACTTCGCGGATCGCTTCCGTGGTGCGTTCCAGCCGATGAGGTTCCACATTCCTATTGTATGTTGAGTGCACTACCCGGTATAGGTATAAGGTTTTGTGCCTACTGAGCCAGCAGTGTAGCGGATTGGTAGACTACTCGATTGTTTTGCCAGCTAAGCGAAACAAAAAATGACACATTGTGTGTCACTACCTCCGAAGTTTCGCCTAGCCGACACGCATTCCTGATTTCCGGAGTTTTGTGGGCCTTGCCGTGCGCGTTTTGTGCAGGAAGCGAACAAGACAAAGCCCTATCCCAGGAGTAAGAACCGAGCACCGCAGCTGACCACGAAATCCAATTTGAAGAGAGAAGAGAGGGATCGCGAGATAAAGCAGAAGCACCAGGACTTGCCCAGGTTGCGTGATTCTAGAGTGGTTCATTTTATTTCACCCCGGGAAGTCAGCAGGAGGTTACTTCTGGGTTAGCTAACCCTAAATCGTTGTATTTTTCATCAGTATCTCGCCATGTAACCCCCGAAATGATACTCTTCAGGGCGAATGGCTGCTTCGGTTGAGGATCCTCAGTTTTCGCCCGAGCTCGTGGCTCGCGAGCTCGACCGGCTATGTTCGTCGTCCGGATTCACCCAATCAGAACGACTCAAGCGCTTTGTCCGGTATGCCGTCCAGATGTCCTCAGCAGGCGATCCCGAACGGCTGCGAGAGTCCGT
>JAYVUQ010000746.1:0-2514 GCA_043787785.1 Bryobacteraceae bacterium | reverse complement strand
TGAGTACGATTGGCCTCGACGCGTTCCGCGTGCTCACCGATGGCAATCGCAAGCTCACCAAGCGCGAGGCCGGAATTCCCGGCATCACCGCTAGCTCGTTTCAGGGCTTAGCCGAGCGCGATGGCGGTAATGGTTTCGACGACAATCGGCTGCACCAGTTCAGCAACAATGTCTCTGTCAACTTCGGATCCCATGCGATGAAGTTCGGTGGCGAACTGCGCCGGATTTCGCTCTTCCGTGGCGCGGCCAACGTGCCCCGCGGTTCCTTCGTTTTCGGAGACCAGATTGCGAATAACGGCTACGCCGCGTTACTGTTGGGCATCCCTACGGCGACCAATACCCCCGAGGGTTTGCCGCTCACGGATGTGCGCCAGAAGCGCATGGGCTTCTATTTCAACGACGATTGGAAGGCCAGCAAGAAGCTGACGTTAAACCTGGGTTTGCGTTGGGAGTACAACACGGCGGCAACCGATATCCGGGGTCTGTGGCGCAACGGCGAATGGACCAAGGGTCTCAATCAACCGATCGAGTTCGTGCCCGCCGCCATTCGCACTACTTATCAGTTTTACAAGCCTCAGAAGACCCTCTTCATGCCGCGTCTCGGCGTCGCCTACCGTCTCGACGACAAGACAGTGCTGCGCATAGGGTACGGCATTTACTACAACGTGCATCAGTTGAACAACTACACGATTCTGAACTTGAACCCGCCGCTTTCGGGCAGCGCGAATTTCAACAATAGCTTCAATAGCGCCGGTGCGTTAACCAATCCGAACGCACCCTACTTCAGCCTGGCTAGCCCCTTCGGCGTCTTTAACGCCGCTACCACAGCGACGGCGGCGAACGTCCTGAATACGGACAACTTCCAGCCGCAGGTTCATCAGTGGAGCTTTGACGTCCAGCGGCGTCTGTTTGGCGGCATGGTGTTGACCGTGGGTTATGTGGGCAGCCGCACGATTCACATGGATAGCACGCAGGAGCGTAACACGCCCGCTCCGGCGTTTAATACCGCCACCAGCAGCATCCAATCGCGTCGGCCGTATCCGTTCATTTTGGATAACGGCGTGTTGCGGCCACTCACTCGTTTGCGCTTTCTCGATTCTGGGGCCAATGCCTGGTATCAGGGCTTACAGCTCAATCTGCAGCGCCGCTACTCCAACGGCTTCAGTTTCACCATCGCCCACACGATGAGCAAGAGCCTGATGGAGGGATATGGCCGCAACGAAGGCGATGGCTTCAACTCAAATACCTATCAGAACCCCTTCAACCGCGCGGCGGAGAAGGGTCGCGCCGGCTTCGACGTGACGCATAACCTTGTGGCCAACTTTGTTTACGAACTGCCCACGCCGAACATGTTCAAGAAGGGCATGGCCAATGTCGTTTTTGGCGGTTGGCAGACCAATGGCATTGTCACCCTGCGCACGGGCTTCCCGTTCGCGGTGACGCAGGGTGGAATCACCAACACGGCCGGCAACGCGCCCGTGCGGCCTGATCGCATCGCTGACGGCAGCGTTGCGAACCCGACCGTGAACCAGTGGTTCAATCCCGACGCTTTCCGCCTCACCAGTTGCGTGAATGCGGCCCTTCCCGAAACCTGTCACTACGGCAACAGCGGGACGGGTATCCTGGAGGGCCCGGGCTTCAAGAACATCGACTACTCTTTGTTTAAGAACTTCCGCCTCACCGAACGCCTGAAGCTGCAGTTCCGCGGCGAGATGTTCAACGTCTTCAATACGCCGCAATTCGCCCGGCCCAACCCGGGCCTGCAGACGGCTACCAACCTGCTGCCGCAAGGCACGCCTGGCAACGTAACCTTCCCGTCGCAAGCCAATATCGTCCGTGGCCCGGGCGCCATCACCAGCCTGGTTTCGCCCATGCGGCAGATCCAGTTTGGGTTGAAGTTGCTCTGGTAGAACGTTCTCAGGAGTGAGCCCATGTCCAATCGCCGCAGTTTCATCCAAAGCCTGTACTCGATGCCCATTCTGGGCGGAGTGTTCAGTACCTATGCCGCCGGCAAAGCGGCGCAGGCTTATGCCAAACGTGATTACTTCGGCGAATTGGGCGTTAAGCCCTTCATCAACGCCGCCGGCACTTACACGGCCTTAACCTCCTCGCTGATGGCTCCCGAGTCCGTCGCCGCTTACGAGGCCTGCTCCAGGAAGTTCGTCCACTTGGGCAAACTGCACGACGCCGTCGGGGCTAAGATCGCCGAAATGCTCAAAGTCGAAGCCGCCATGGTGACCTCTGGCGCCGCCGGCGCCATCACCTGCGGCACGGCTGCTTGCCTCACCGGCAAAGACCAAAAGGCCATCCGCCAAATCCCAGACCTTACCGGCCTCAAGAGCGAAGTGATCATCCAGAAGTCCCATCGCAACGGCTATGACCATGCGGCCCGCACGACCGGTATTCGCATGGTAGAGGTCGAGACGGTTGCCGACGTCGAACGCGCCGTCAGTGACAAGACGGCCATGATGTTCTTCGCCAATTACCTGTCGCCCGATGGCCAAATCCAGGGCC
>JAYVUQ010000745.1:0-3561 GCA_043787785.1 Bryobacteraceae bacterium | reverse complement strand
CTCGCTATAGAGGCGCGCGGCGATGTCGGGCTGCAACTCGCCCTTGATGCGATGAACGTGGCTAACCGGAAAATGCGCGGGCTTCAGGAAGCTCTCTTCGCACATGCGATAGTTACTATCCGCGTCCGTCGGGCCCACGCAACGCTCGTCCACAAAGAACAGATGCACCTGCCGCCAGTCGAAGCGCGTACGCGCCAAGTGGCCGAACATCAGCTTCGGCGTGCTGCCGCCGGATACAGCTATCGACACCGGCCGCTTCGCATCGAGTGCCGTCTCCAGTTCTCTGAGGATCCGTTGCGCACAGTGCGCCGCCGCATCGTCTGGCGTCGAATACGCATACCAATTCACACTCATAGCCTGGCCAAAACCCTCTCAAAGATCGAATCGCGATCCAGCACTTCAAACTCTTCGAGCAACAGCGTACTGGCGGTGAGTTTGGGGAACGCCAGCGCGCTGGTGTAGCCGTCCCAATGGATCTCCACTTGATTGGCATCTTTCCGGACGATCGTCGCCAGAATGCCTTCGCCGCGTAGCTCCAGCGAATGAATCTCCCAGGCGCGCGGCTGGCTGAGGCTCTGGTATTCAATCGTAACGGCGGAGCCTAATGAGGCAGCTACCCACTCGGCCAGATAGCGCGACGTGGTGGGTGTCGACAGGCTGGTGTGGGTGACGGTGATCGTCCGGATGTCCTTACCCTTGGCCGCGCAAGACGGATGATCGAACATCTGCGCCACGCTTTCGCGCCAGCGCGTGATGCGGGCCCAGGCGAGGTCGCCTACGGCGCGTCCGGTCTTCTGCATGGCCTGCAACTGTTGAATCGTCCATTCCGGGTCTTCCGAATCGCGGCTATCCACGATCACCTTATGCGCCATCGGCAGCAGCGACGAGAACTCCGGATAACGCAACAGTCCTGCGTGCCGGAACCAGATCACCACTGGCAGTTCGGACGCCCACAAGCCGCGGATCACGCTGGGCGTATCGCCCAAGGTATCGGGGCTGGCCATCAATTCGATTTGTTCGGCACAGATCTGCTGGCGCCGCCCGAACGGCATCCAGCATTGGGCTATCGCGCGCCCTTCGAGCGTCGGTTTAGACGTCTTCTTGACGCGCAGCACGATCACCCGGCTGGGGAACTCATGCACCAGGTCAGCCAGCGTTTCGCCCACCTCCACGTCGCCTTCGACGCACACCAGCAGGTTCATGGCGCAGGCGCGCAAGACGCCGCCGCTTTTATCCTCCACGCCCTGCTTGCCTAGCTCTTCCCACACGTTGGCCAGGTCGCGCAGTAGTTTGTCGGCTTGGATGGTGGCCGGCATTACGGCGTCCTCCACTGGTGTCCGTGGCGGCCTAGCATCTCTTCCGCCGCCCGCGGACCCCAGCTTCCCGCCTCATAGTTCGGGAAATCAAACTTCGTGGTGCCCCACACGTTCATAATCGGCCGCACCACCTGCCAACTGGCTTCCACCATGTCCTGCCGCGTGTAGAGGGTCGAATCGCCGGCCATCACGTCCACCAGCAGCGTCTCGTAAGCGGTGGGCGTGCGCGCGCCAAAGCTGGTGCCGTAGTTAAAGTCCATCGACACCGGCCGCAAGCGCATGCCGGTGCCGGGTTGCTTCGACAGGAAGCGCAGCGAGATGCCCTCTTCCGGCTGAATGCGCAGAATCAGCATGTTTGGACGTCCGCCAAACGAACCCAAGGGCTCGCCGCTAAAAACCGAGTGCGGTGCTTCGTTGAACTGAATGGCGATTTCGGTCACGCGCTTCGGCAAGCGCTTGCCGCTGCGGATGTAGAACGGCACACCGGCCCAACGCCAGTTATCGACAAAGAACGTGGCCGAGGCGAAGGTATCGGTTTGCGCGTCCGGATTCACCTTGTCTTCCTGCCGGAAGCCTTTGATCTCTTCGCCACCAATCCGCGCCGGGCCATACTGGCCGGGTACCGCGTTTTCCAGCACTTCGCTGTCCTTCATGATCCGGATGGAACGCAGCAGTTTGGCGCGCTCATCGCGCACCGCGTCGGGCTCGAAGACCGCTGATGGTTCCATCGCCACGGTGGCCATAATCTGCAGCAGGTGGCCTTGGATCATGTCGCGCAAGGCGCCGGTCTCTTGATAGAATGCTCCGCGCCCACCCACGCCGATGCTCTCGGCGGCCGTGATCTGAACGTGGTTCACATAGCGCCGGTCCCACAGCGGCTCGAAAATGCCGTTGCCAAAGCGGAAGGCGAAGACGTTCTGCACCGTCTCTTTGCCCAGGTAGTGATCGATGCGATAGACGTCATGTTCGGGGAAAACTCGCTGCACCACTTCGTTTAAGGTGCGCGCGGTTTCGAGGTCATGCCCGAAGGGCTTCTCGATCACCAACCGCCGGTAGCCGGTGCCAAACGGGTTCGCCGACTTGGGCGCCAAGCCCGCCGCGCCCAATTGCTGAATTACTGGCGCATAGTAACTCGGCTGCGTCGACAGGTAATACAGGATGTTGCCGCCCGTAGCATGTTCGATTTCCACCTCGGCCAGCTTGGCCTTGATGGCTTCATAGCAAGCCGGGTCATTCACGTCGCCGGCGATATAGTGCAGCTTCTTGGCGAATTCCACCCACAGATCTTCGTCAAAAGCGCTGTCCTCCAGGAACTGCTTCACGCTCTCGTACATCTTCTGGCGGAAGGCTTCGTCCGTCAGCGCCGTGCGGGAATTGCCAATCACGGCAAAGCCCGCCGGCAGACGCCGCTCGTAGGCTAGGCGGTAGAGCGCCGGCAACAGCTTGCGCATCGTCAAGTCGCCGTTTGCGCCGAAGATCACCAGCGCCACCGGCGCCAAGCGGCGTTCAAATCGCAACGGATCTTCAAACGGATTGGTTAGTGGTGAGAGGGGAGGGGAATCTACAGCCATCAATCGACAAACATAGCACGCCAATATGCTTCAATGGAAACTGGCAAATGAGCGTTCTGGTACGCATTGGTAACCGCAAGGCGATCTTCCGCACGGGGGAGTGGATTTGCAGCGATTCGGGCACCGAGACTTTGCTGAATGAAGCCACCGAGTCGTGGATTATCGCTACGGGCGGCCCTCCCTTAAACCATCCCGACCCCGAGCACGCCGCCGCCCACGAAGTGATTCGCCGAGTGGGTGGTGAGATCACAGTGCATGTCCCGGCCGCCAACCAGCGCATGCGAAGGCTTTTCTTCGGCCGCCGTCAGCTGCGCCTTGATTTTGCGGAGTAGGTCCGCTGGCCGAACCAGCGCCAGCTCGCGTGCTCCGGCATCTACCAAGATTTAGGTCCGATCTCTTTCCAGGCGCGAACGGAGTGAGCGGGCCACACCGCATCCTTGGCTGGGGCAAGGACAGGGCCCGCTCACTTCGTGCGCGCCTGGAAGGTAGATCTAGAGGCCCATGCCGGGCTTCTGAACTGGAAAGCGTAGCTAGTTGCTAGTTGGCATGTTCCGGCACAAACTCGTTGTGGCCGCTGATAATCAGCAGCACGTTTCCCTGGACTGTCTCGAGCGTCGGATGCACTATGCCTGCTTTGGTCGTCACGAAGTCGCCCTCCAGGTAATGCGCTTCCC
>JAYVUQ010000744.1:0-4751 GCA_043787785.1 Bryobacteraceae bacterium | reverse complement strand
TGCGGCGCCACCACTAAGCCCAATTCTTCAATCGGCCCGGTGAGCACCTCGTCCAGGAGAGCGCGGAGCACCGACTTTTCGACACCATCCCGATCGATGATTCGTTGGAGCGGAATTCCGCGTTGACGCCGGCCGGCGGCCGTGATTACTGCCTTGCGAACATTCATTCGTACTAACGAGTGTATCTATTCGCCGGAGAGGAGCACGGTGGAACGAAGGTCGCCGGCCGCAATGTCGAAGGCGTTGATGCCCGCAGCGAGCGAGACCGTGGCGACCCAGGTGCCTATATCCTCGCGGCTGAAGCCGAGGACGCGGCCGGTTACGCCGTTGCGGGCGATGGCGGTGAGGGTGGGGGTGACGCCGTCGGTGAGCAGGCCGGCCGAGTCAGTTATTTGGACGACGAATTGCAGGAGGTCGCCGGGACGCGCCGAAGTCTCGTCGAGCAGTGGAGTGAGGGCGGCGGGCTTGTCGCTGCCCACGCCATGCCAATAGGGAACACGGATGGCTTGGCCGGTGCGCTCGCTGCGGGCGATGAGCCAGCCTTGGTATGGGCCGGGGGCGAGCGAGGTGGCGACGAAGGAGACGTTGACCGCGGCGCGGCCTTTTGCGGGGAGGTTGACGGCGGCGGCGACCTTGGGCAGAACAACGCCATCCAGGGCTTCGACGGCGAGCGTGAGGCGATCAGGCTCGTTGGACAAGTTATCGAAGGTGAGGATGCGGGTAGCGTCTACCGTGCCGGACGAGGCGGAGAACGTCAGCGAAACCGGGTTGGCAGTGGTGACGGCCACGGCGGCGGCTTCGAGGTTGAGGAGGCCGGTGCCCGATTCCTGGGGCCGGACGATGCGTCCGTTGCGCTCCACAATGGAGGCAGTATTCACCAGCAAACTGCGGTATTGGGCGGCAGTGAGGCCGGGGCGAAGAGACTTTAACACCGCGGCTGCGCCAGCCGTGATGGGCGCCGAGAGGCTGGTGCCGTCCAGCGTGGTGTAGCCGTTGGCCGCGTAAATTTCGCCCACCGGAAATTTGCTTTGCGTAGGGAGGTAAACGTCCTGCCCGACGGCGGAGATATCGGGACGGATCATCAGGTCAGCGGCGGGGCCCCGAGAAGAGAAGCTCGTTAGGCGGTTGCCATCGACGGGAACGGGGCCAGTGCGAAAGTCCAGCGTGGCGCTGAGCGTGGCGTCATTCAGTCTGCCTTGAAGGGCAAGGCCGTCGGCATTGCCCACCATAAAAGAGTGCAGAGTGGCCGCCTGTACGGACATGCGAAATGCACCTTCGCCGGGGAGGTTGTTATAGAGCAAGGCGGCGATGGCACCGGCGGCGGCGGCGAGGTTGAGTTTCTCCTCAAAGGTGCAGTTGCCGCGGATGATGAAGGCGATACGGCCGGTGAGTGCGCCGGGCGAGTAAGTGGCACAGCCGTCGGCGTTGTTGAGTGTGCCGGTGTCGAGCAAGGGGCCAGTGACTGAATCTGCGTCGATGGAGCGATCGCCGCCGAAGCCCACCAGCGGATCAGCCCCTTCGACGCGGGCGGCGGAGGCGAAGATGCGGTCGTTGCGGACGGCACCGATTTGTAGCATCGCCGCCGTATTGGAGATGGCTGCGATGGTATTCGGATCGGGCCCGGAGTTGCCGGCCGCGCCAATGACGATGAGGCCGGCCTTTTCGGCGCGCTCGATGGCGTTGGTGATGGGGGAAACCCCATTGGGAGGACCGTAGGGGAAGCCGAGGCTCATGCTAATGACATCCATGCCGTCAGCAATGGCGTCGTCAATTGCCATCACCACGGCATCGCTGGTGAAGAAGTTGCCATTGGCGGCGGGGCCGATCTTGTAGATGCCGAGTTGCGCACCGGGAGCGGCGCCAGAAATCTGGCCGCGTGGAGTGTTGTGCAAGACGGCGGCGGCGGTGCCGGCGGTGGACGTGCCATGACCATCCTGATCGGCAGCCGAGGGTGTCCGCACGCCTTGCAGATCCTGGTAGTTCCGGATGACGATGATCTTGTTACCGGTGAGGGGACGGTCGGCCTCGGCGCGGACTTTGGGATAGCCGGCGGGAACGGTAAGGTCTGTGGTTTGGAAGGCGGGATGGGTGGCTTCAATGCCAGAGTCCAGGATGGCAATCTTCATGCCGCGGCCACCGTTGGTTTGGCCACCGGCCAGGTTCCAGGCGGCGGGGATTTTGGATCGCTGGAGAGCACGATCCAGGAGGAAGATGCCTTCGATGACCGGGTAGACAGCTTTGACGCCGGGTAATTGGCGAAGCTTGGTTTCATCGGCATCGCGCACGACGACCACGTGGGTGGATTGGGCGGTGATTTCGGCACCCATTTCCAGCGAACTGCTCGCGGCGCGGGAACCTTTCGCCAGTTGTTCCATCTCGACGATGAAACGTCCGGGGACGATGGTTTGGGCGGCGGCGAGTGAAGTAAGTAAGAGAGCGAAGAGTAAGCGATGCACCAATGTGGTCCTGATGAGCCTTTCGACGACTTAGACGACTTAACTGCCCCATTTTACTGAGTACAGTTCAAGAAAACTTTACTGAACAGTAACAAAGGTACTAGGCGCAGCGATGCCGTTCACCGAACAGGTGACCGCTTGGCGTCCCGTGGGGGAGTCATTCGGTACTACGACGTTCACCTGATAGAGGCCGACGATGCCAGGCGCGAGGCCCGAGAAGATGACTTGCGCCGGCCGGCCGCCCACAGTCACTACCGGTAGAACCCGGCTGGTGGCCAAAGGTTGCGAGGGGGCCACTTCGCCCGAGGCGGGGCGATTGTCGACGGCGCCGAGTCCATTTAAATAGAGCTGAATGGGGGCACCTTGGCGCACGGGATTGCCCGCGCCAACGACGCGAAAGGCACCGTCCAAGGCGGCGGCTGAGCGCTGGCCCGAAGCTTCGGTGTACTCAAAGAAAGCCGGCGACTGGTTCGAGATGGGCAACTGGATGACGCTGGTTTGCAGTTCGCCCAAGGAGACCTTCATCGAGACCGTGGTGAGGCCTTGCACTTCCCAAGGAATCTGCACATTGACTTGGGTGGGGCTGACGAAATGAATGCGGCCCGGGACGCTGATGCGGTTGGCTTCGCTATCGAAGCTGACGCTGACGCCGGCGAGCGAGATGGGCAGATAGGGCGTGGCGAAGACTTTCAGCGTGTCGCTGAGCGCGGAGCCGAAGATGGAGATGTAACTGCCAGGGGCGAAGCCATTCGCGCCACTGGCGGCTTGGTTGCTGGCGGCATTGGTAACGCCGCCCAGCGCAGCCGTGGGGCGGGCACGAGCAACGCCAGCGAACTCATACTTCACATTGCCGACCTCAACTTCAAATGTCACCGGTCCTTCGCCGTTGAGGGCGACGGTGCCTTCGGCGGCTCCGAAAGGGTCGGTACGCTCGTTGGCAAAGGTGAAGGCCGCCGGACCAGAAGTGATGCGCCGGGTGATGGTCGCATTGTTAACGGGGACACCGAATTGATCGAGCACCTTAAATAAGAAACCAGTGCGGCTATTCACCGGGCGGAGGAAGCCGTCGCCAGAGAGGGGAATGATGTTGTAGGGCACGCCGTTGCCGACGAGGAACAAATAGGGGATGCGCAAAGGCGTTGATTGCGCGTTCTGCTGAGTTATGCGCACGAAGCCCGAGTAAGAACCGGCCGGGGGTTGAGTGCCAGCGAGGCGCATGTTCAACTGCGTGGTGCCGGCGGGGTTCACGGTGATGGTGGAGACGTTGGCGCCATTCACTTGTGCGGTCAGCGTCATGCTGCTGGTTTCGTTGGGCAGTACTTCGATATTCAGCGTCAGCGGACCATTGGTGGAGTTACGCAGCACGAGGCCGCGAGTGAGTGTGGTGCCGCCGCGCACGACGCCGAAGGGCAGCGTGGCCGGTTCCACCGTCATATTAACGTTGAGAGCATTGCCGACATTCAGCTTACCGGCTCCGGCAGCGGTAACACGGGCATCGACGCGGCGATTGTCATTCGTGAAATCGAAAAGTCCCGCGCTTTCGGCAGAGTTGACAACGGCAGATTTTACCTGCTGCGGGGTGAATGCCGGGTTTCTTTGTTTTACGAGCGCGGCGGCCCCGGCCACTAAGGGGACAGAGAAACTGGTGCCTTGGGCCACCTGAAATCCGGAAGGACTATAAAGGCTGCTATTGGGGTCGTAAGTCTGGGTGGCCATCAGTAAGTCAGTACCAGGGGCGACGACTTCAGGCTTGATCAAGAACTCGGTATCGCGATTGTCGCTGCCATTGCCAATGGAGGGGCCCTGGGAGGAAAACCCGGCTATCTCGTCGGCCGTGGCCGTCACTTCGCGGAAGGCCGGATCGAGAGTACCCATCCGGTCGGGATTGGCGCTGAGATAGGCACGCAGAGTTTTGCCGGCGGCGCTGCCGATGGTGGCGAGGGGGATGGCGGTATCGGCGAGTCCGCTGGCGCGGAAAACGGTATTGTTGCCGTCAGTTTGTTCGAGGATGACGCCTACCGCGCCGGCCGCCGCGGCGAAGTTCACTTTGACGGCTAAGCCGCAAGCGCCTCTTTTGATCAGCGCGAGCGCGCCATTCAGGCTGCCATTGGGCAAGGGCCGGCATACTTGCCCGGTGCGATCGTCATCCAAGGAGGAGGCGTCACGAAGGGGCGCGACGAGAGGCGCGGCTAATTGCGGACCATTGCCCAATCGCACATTGGCCGAAGAACTGGGCAGCCCGGAAGCTGAAAAAGACGCGCCGGGAACGGTGAGGGTCTGAAACCAGACGTGGCC
>JAYVUQ010000743.1:0-2693 GCA_043787785.1 Bryobacteraceae bacterium | reverse complement strand
AGCGTAATGCCGTCAATGCTTACGGTCATGGTTTGGATTCCGCTTCTTCCACTTCCACATCGCCCCAGGGAGCCAAGGCGGCCTTGAGTTGTGTAGCGTCCCCGACGGCCACGATCTGCAGCGTTTCGGGGTCTAAATAGCGGCGCGCCACGCGGAGCACGTCGTCTGGCGTGACGGCGGCCAAGGCGGCGGGATAGTGGTCCCAATAGTCGGCCGCAAAGGCGTAACGATGCCGGTCCGCCGCGTACTGCATTATTCGGGAGGGCTGTTCGAGCGAGAGGGCAAAGCTCGCCACGATGGAGCGCTTGGCTTCTTCGAGTTCCGTGGCCGGTACCGGCTCTTCCCGCAAACGTCCGATCTCCTTAAGGATTTCGCCTAGCGCCTCGCCGGTGGCGTCGGCCTTCAGGTCACCGCTGATCTGCCAGGGGCCGGCTTGGCGGCGAGCCTGCAGTTGGCTGTAGATGCCGTAGGTGAAGCCCTTTTCCTCGCGCAAATTGAGAAACAACCGTCCCGAACTGCCGCCGCCCAAAATACGGTTGGCAATGGTGAGCGCGAAGTAGTCCTCGTGCCGGCGGTCAATGGCGAGATTGCCCATGCGTAACGTCGTTTGCACGCTGCCTGGCCGGTTCACCACGAGGACGCGGCGCTGTTTGGCGGCCATGGGTACGTCCAGGGCTTGCGGAGTAAACGCTTGCCGCGTCCACACCAGCGAGAGCAGCTTCACCTTCGCCATCAGCGACTGCGTCTCCACATCGCCAGCGATCGTCAGGATGGAGTTCTGCGGGGCGTAGCGCTCCCGGTGCCACCTCACCAGTTGGTCTCGATGGAGTTGGGTGAGCGACGCGGCGGTAGGCCCTTCGACGGCCAACGGATGCGCGCCGTACAGCGCCGTCGAGAAGGCCGCCGACACCAGGTACTCGGGCGACATCAGCATTTGCGGTAGCGAGGCCATCTCGCGTTCACGCAGCCGCGCGATTTCGTCCTCGGGAAAGGTGGGGTTCACCAGCACATCGGCCGCCAATCGCAGCGCCTTATCGAACGTTTCCTTCAATGCCGTCAGTTGCACGCTGGTGCTCTCGCTGCCATAGGACGCATGCACCTGCAGTGTGGCCCCCAGCCGCTCGATCTCTTCAGCGATCTGGCGTCCGGTTTTGCCCTTGATGCCCTTGTTTAATATCTGCGCGGTGAAGTTGGCGACTCCCGCTTCTTTCAGCGGCACGAACTGCTCGCCCGCCCCGTAAATGGTAAGTTCGGCGGTCACCACCGGTGTGCGATGGTCCTCCAGAATCATCACCGTGAGACCGTTGCCGATTTTGGCTTCAAACGGTTTCGGCAGGGATACGCGCAGCATTTCAGGCGACACGGGCGCGCGGTTCTTACGCTCCACTTGCGAGAGCGGCGTGTCTTTGTCGTTGGATGGATCTTGGGCGATGGTGGACATGAGGATGAGGGTGAGGGCAAACAACACTTCAGGCGGCCTTTTCTTGAAGGGGCGGTAATGTCAGCAGGGTGCGGCGTCGGCTGGGTGCGAGGTACTGCCGGGCTACGCGCAGCAGGTCAGCGGCGGTCACCTGATCGAATAGCTCAAGCCGCCGATTGATGAAGCCCGCGTCCTGATAGAAGACCGAGTAGATCGCCAGCAGGTTGGCCCGCGTAACGGTGCTCAGCATCTGCTGGCCCACCTGGCGACGCAAGGTGAGCTTGGCCTTCTCCAGTTCCCAGTCTTCCACCGGCGCGGTGCGGACGCGTTCGATTTCGCGCAGCAAGGAATTCTCGCCCAGCGCCGCATCGGGGCCAAAGGCCGCCACCACCAGCATTCCGGGCCCGCGGCGCTCTTGGGCGAAGGCGCCGGCCGAGAGCGCTTCCTGCTTCAGCACCACTTCCTGATAAAGGCGCGACGATTGGCCGCCCGAAAGCACCATCGTCAACAGTTGCAAAGCCTGAAAGTCGGCAGAATTGGCTGCCGGAACAGGAACAGCGATATCCACCCGGGCCAGCCGCGCCAAAGGGTCAATAAACGTCTGCCGGCGTTCTTCCATCGGCTCCGGTTCGTCGACATCGGGCGCGGCGGGACGCGTTCCGCCAGAAATGCCACCGAAGTAATGCTCTACGCGCGCCAAGGCGTGTTCCTGGGTAACGTCGCCCACCAGGGCGAGCACGCAGTTATTGGGCGTGTAGTAGGCCGAGTGAAAGGCGACGGCCTGTTCAAACGTGAAAGCTTCCAGGTCCGCCATGGCGCCGATGGTGGAGTGGGCGTTCGCAAAGTTCTCGAAGACCAGCTCGGGCAGCATCTCCGAGCTGAGTCCATAGGGCCGGTTATCGTAATTCTGCCGCCGCTCTTCAATCACCGTACCGCGCTGATTTTCGAAATTGGCGGCGGTCACGGCCAGCGACTTCATGCGGTCGGCTTCCAGGAACAGGGCCAAGTCGAGTTGATTGGCGGGCAACGTCTGATAGTAATTCGTCCGCTCCGAACTAGTGGTGCCGTTCATTGACCCGCCATTGTTCTGAATCAGCAGGAAATGCTCGCCCTTGCCCACGTTTTCTGAGCCTTGAAACATCATGTGCTCGAACAGATGTGCAAAGCCGCTCTCGCCGGGCCGTTCATCGCGCGAGCCGACATCATAGGCCAGCGACACCGACACCGTCGGCGCACTGTGATCTGCGGACAGAATCACGCGCAGCCCATTGGC
>JAYVUQ010000742.1:0-4414 GCA_043787785.1 Bryobacteraceae bacterium | reverse complement strand
GACTCTTCATACATGAAGCGCTTGTCAAACCAGCCATGGTCACCCAGAAAGAATCCCTGGTCGGAGGTATAAATCACGAGAGTATTTTCCGTAAGCCCCTCGTCGTCGAGATAATCGAGGACGCGGCCTACATTGTCGTCGACACTGCGGACGCAACGCAGATAGTCTTTGATATAACGCTGATAAGCCCACTTCCGGACTTCCCTGCCCGCGAGGCCGGCGGGCTTGTCGACTTTAAGGTCAGTCTTCGTCATGTCGTCTCCGACCCGCAGGGTGGCGCGCTGGGCGGCAGCGGAGCGCTTGGAAATATCCTCGTAAAGGTTATCCGGCTCCGGAACGTCGACATCTTCAAGCCACTTAGCATATTTTGGCGCGGGAGACCATTCCCGGTGGGGCGCTTTGTGATGACACATGACAAAGAAGGGCTTATTCTTATCGCGCTGCTTGAGATAATCGAGCGTGAAGTCGCCAATTAAGTCAGTGCAGTAGCCTGGATATTTCTTCCGGCCAGCGGCGTCAATAAATACCGGGTCATGATACAACCCCTGCCCGGGAAGCACGCGCCAATAGTCGAACCCTTGCGGATCGGTTTGTAAGTGCCATTTACCGATCATGGCCGTCTGATAACCGCGTTCCCTGAGTAAGTGGGCAACGTGAATTTTCTTGGGGTCAATCGAGTCATTCAGCGTCTTGACGCCATTGATATGGCTATACTGGCCCGTCAGAATCGCCCCGCGGCTGGGCGTGCAGATCGAGTTGGTGACGAAGCAGTTCGCCAGCCGGACGCCTTCTTTGGCCAAGCGATCGATATTCGGCGTCTGGTTGATCTTGCTGCCGTAGGCGGAGATGGCATGGGCGGCGTGATCGTCGGACATGATGAAGATGATATTGGGCGGGCGCTGGGTCTGCGCCATCAGGGGCAGCCAGCTGCCGGCCAGGAGTTCGCGTCGGGTCATGCCAGGTAGTTTATCCTTTTATTCAGCCTCATGAAATTCCTTTGCTTTCTCGCCACCGCCGCGTTGATCCAGAGCGCGGTACTCCCTGAACTCGAGCCCGCCGCAAAGCAGATCACGCGGGAGGGCATCCTGAAACATATTCAGGTGCTGGCCTCCGACGAGTTCGCCGGCCGGTTTCCCGGCACTCCGGGCGATAAGAAGTCGGTGAACTATCTCGTCGCCCAATGCCGCGAGTTGAAGCTCGAGCCGGGCCATCCGAATGGCCAATATGTCCAAAACGTGCCGTTGTGGGGCACGCGTTCCAAAGGCACGCTGACCTTGACGGCCGGCGGCAAGACGATGGCGATGACCTCCGGTCGCGACTACGTCGCGTGGAGCGCGCTGCCGGACGCGCAAGTGAAAATCCAGCCCACGGGCGTAGTCTTTGTAGGCTACGGCGTGGTGGCCCCCGAACACCAGTGGAACGACTATGCCGGCGTCGACGCGCGCGGCAAGGTGGTGATCCTGCTGAGCGGCGATCCGCAGGTAACCTCGATCGCCGACTCGGCCAAGCTCGATGATCGCTATTTCCAAGGCCGCGCGCTCACCTATCACGGCCGCACCGGCACCAAGCTCGACCGGGCCTTTGCCCAAGGCGCTGCCGGCGTGATCATTCTCTACGCGCCATTGGCGGGCCCGAGCCTGTTTCAAAACTACGCGCGAGAGAACATGATCCTGCGCGGCCCGGACGAGCGTAAGCGGGTTCGCGCCCAAGCGTTGGTGCTGCTGGATCGGGCGCAGGAGTTCTTCGCCGCCGCCGGGCAGCACCTCCCCGCCCTGCGCGCCGCCGCCTCCAAGCCCGGCTTCCGGGCCATTGAACTCAAGGCGCAAGCCGCCTTCGATATCCGCAGCACGGTACGCCGGATTGACTCGCCCAATGTGGTGGCCAAGATCACCGGCAGCAGCCCGGAGATGGTGGTCTACACCGCGCACTGGGATCATCATGGAACGGAAGGCGAGCGCATCTATCACGGCGCCAGCGACAACGCCGCCGGCACCGCGGGCGTGCTGCAACTGGCTCGTGCGCGGCGCACCGTGAAGCCACGGCGAACCATCCTCTTCCTTTGGCCGACGGCCGAGGAGAAGGGTTTACTGGGAGCCAAATACTACGTCGAGAATCCGCTCTATCCTTTGACGGATACGGTGGCCAATATCAACCTTGACTACTTCAGCAACTGGGGCTGGGGCCGCACGCGCGACTTCAGCATCGTGGGCCTGGGCAACTCGACGCTCGACGACCTGACCACCGAGGCCGTCGCGCGCCAGGGCCGCGTCGTCACCGGCGATACGTTCCCGGAGCAGGGCTTTTACTTCCGCAGCGACCACTTCGAATTCGCCCGCTTGGGTGTGCCGTCACTCGAGACCGCGCCGGGCATCGACTACGTCGGCCAGCCGCTCGAGTATGGGCTGCGCAAACGCGCCGACTACATCGGCCAGGACTATCACCAGGTTTCGGATGTTCCGAAGCCGGACTGGGACCTACGCGGGGCGGTGGAGGACCTGCAGGTACTGCTGGAGGTCGGCTACCGGGTAGCAATGGGGACGGATCGGCCGGCGTGGAAGCCGGATGCCATCTGGCGGCCGAGGTAAGTTGACCTTTCGACCCTGGTTTCCTTCCGTCTGGGCCGGCCCGCCTGGGATTTGTGTGGTGGAATCTGCAGCCGCAGTTATATCACGCAGACTTGACCCGATCGTGGATTATGCCTCCCTCCTTGGGACTTTACGAGTTCCATTTGAGCTGACGATTCGCTCTGACGTACTGCGGCGACGCGGCTTCCGAAGACGTAGTTTCGGGCCGCCAGCGCCCTGCTTAACCCCACAACCTATTGATTCTATTATACATCGAATCGAGAATCCGCCAACATTGCAAGACAATAGAAATAGCCCTAATACAATCAATGAGATAACTCCCTTTCTATTCTCCTCTCGGTGGCGCAGAAAAAATCCACACTTGTCTATAATCGTATGAAAATAATATACTTCTACATTCGTCGGACCAGTATTTTAGCGGCGCTTCTTCGGCGCTTCTTGGCTGGATCGAAAAGCGGCAAAGAGGCGTTCTGAGGCAGCGGGAGAAGGCAGCGAATGGTGAAGGTCGCGCGGGTGGCCATACCGGTAGTTGCTCAGTACCTTTCGATAGTCAAGTCCATACTTGAGTGATTATGGCTGTCGTACAATCGGAAAGATGCTTCGACGCGATCTGCTCGCGACTCTTTTCGCCAAACCCATTCCGGCCCGGCCTAACATTCTGGTGATCATGCCGGACCAATGGCGAGGGATGGACCTGGGCTGCGCAGGTAACACGCAGGTGAAGACGCCGAACCTGGATCGACTGGCCAGCCAAGGAATCCTTTTGGCCGATGCGGTGGCCAATTGCCCCGTGTGTACGCCGGCGCGGGCATCGCTGATGACCGGCCGGTATCCGCACTCAGTCGCCTCCAACGAGCCCGGAGGCATGGCCGCCAATGATCTACCATTTGACCCTTCGCAGCCCACCTTGGCCAAAGCTCTGGCCGCGGCTGGCTATTTTACAGGTTTCATTGGCAAATGGCATCTGCACGGTGGCCCGCGGATGCCGGGCTTCGTTCCGCCTGGGCCGGCCCGCCTCGGCTTCGAGTGGTGGGCGGGAAACATCTGCAGTCACGCCTATACGCAGCAGACTTACTTCCGGAACGATCCCACGCCGATCCCGATTGCGGGCTATGATGCCATCGGTTGGACAGATTTAGCGTTTGAATTCCTGGGGACGGCGCAGAAGCAAGCCAAGCCCTGGTGCTTGCATCTGTGGTATCCGACGCCGCATGACCCGTATTTGCTGCCGCCGGGCTTTGAAAAATCGCATGAGGCGGCCAAGATCGAGTTGCGGAAGAACTGGGTCGCCGTGCCACGCAATGGCAGCCGGCAGGACATCGCGGGCTATTACTCGGCGATCGCTTGTCTCGACCAGCAAATCGGCCGCCTGCTGGCGAAGGTGCCGCCCAACACGATTGTCGTGTTTCTGTCCGACCATGGCGACATGCTGGGGTCGCAAGGCGCATTGCTGAAGCGCAAGCCTTGGGAAGAGAGCGTGCGGATTCCGGCGATCCTTTCGTGGCCGGGGCATCTGGCACCCAGCGTGAGCCACGTGCCGTTCTCACACGTCGATGTCGTGCCCACCCTGCTGGGACTGGCCGGGCTGCCGGGGTTGCCCAAGACGCAGGGCTTCAATTACGCCCCGCACCTGCTGGGCAAGCCCGTCGGGCGCAAGGCTTTGCCGGACCACGCGGTGCTGACGAGCTACACGCGGACCGAATCGAACGAACACGCGCCGTGGCGCGGCGTGCGGACGCGGCGGTGGAAGTATGCGCGATTCGAGGACAAGCCCTGGGTGCTTTACGATCTGGAACGCGATCCCTATGAGCTATCGAACCTTGCCGGTA
>JAYVUQ010000741.1:0-3592 GCA_043787785.1 Bryobacteraceae bacterium | reverse complement strand
GGCCCGGGTCTGCGGGGCGCGAATGCGCTCACCCAACGCCTTGCCGCCACCGGCTTGGGCCCAGGCGGGCACGCGGATACTGAGGCTGGTGCTTGACCGCGTATAGGGATACTGGTCCACCGTAACGTCGATACCCGCCGCGCGGCTGGTATCCAGTAACTCAATCATCTTCTCGCTGGCGCCCCAGTGCTTCTTCGTGTCCTGCTTTAGGTGCGAGATTTGTACCCGAATCTGAGACTCGCGGCCGACGCGAAGTATCTCGTTCATGCCGTCCAGCACGCGCGCGCCTTCATCGCGCATATGCGAAGCGTAGACACCTTGATGCCGGGCAACCACCTTGGCTAACTGGATGATTTCGAGCGGGTCGACGTAAGTGCCAGGCACATACTCAAGACCGGTGGAAAACCCAACCGCGCCTTCGCGCATCGCTTTTTCCATCAGGGCTTCCATACGAGCTAATTGTTCCGGGCTCGCCACTTCTTTGCCCCGCCCCATCACCGAGATGCGCACTGAGTTATGACCAATCAGCGAGGCGACATTGAGGCCCAGGCCAGCGGCGTCCAATTTCTTAAACCAGGCGGATAAATCTAACTCTGAACTGCCGCAGTTTCCGGTGATAACGGTAGTCACCCCATCTCGCAGAAAATTATCCGCGCGCGGATTTTTCTCGATGCCCCCCTCGACATGGGTGTGTGAATCAATGAAACCAGGAGCCAGGATCATCCCGCCAGCATCAACGTTACGAGTGGCCGACTTAGTCGCGAAGGCCCCAATCGCCGCAATCCGGCCGTCCTTCACGCCGACGTCGGCGCGATACCAGGGATTGCCGGTGCCGTCCACCACTTGAGCGTTCCGGATGATCAGGTCATAGTCAGCCGCGACGGCCAACAGGAAAAACACGGAGATCACGTTAGATGCCGTTCGCGAGACGGTACTGCTCAATCATCGTAAACTCGCGTTCGGACAAGCGGTACTCGAGCGCGCCGATAACACCGTCCACTTGCTTGGCACTGCGCACCCCAACGATGGCGGCGGTAACCGCAGGATTGTGGAGCGCCCAGGCCACCGCGGCTTCGCCCGGTGTGCGGCCATGCGGGCCGGCGATTTGGCGAAGTAACTCCACCAGTGCCAGATTGCGCGACAGGTTCGGTTCCTGAAAAGCAGGATTACGGCGGCGCCAGTCATCGGCCGGCAAATTCTCCGCGCGTTCCTTAGTCATGGCGCCGGTAAGCAGCCCAGCCTTCATCGGCGAGTAGACGAGCGTGCCGATGTTCTGGCTCTTACAGTAAGGCAGAATCTGGGTAGCAATCTCGGCCGAGACCATCGAATAGGGCGGCTGCAATGAAGTAATCGGGGCAATCGCCTGGGCACGCTCCATTTGCGAAACGCTGTAATTGGAGACGCCAATCCAGCGGACCTTGCCCTGCTTCTGCAGTTCCGCCATCGCGCCCCAACCTTCTTCGACGTCTTCGTCGGGTTCCGGCCAGTGCATCTGGTAGAGGTCAATGACGTCGACGCCCAGCCGTTTGAGACTGTGATCGCACTCTTCGAGCACCGACTCGCGTTTGATCACCTTGACGATTTCGCCCTGGTCGTTCCAACGGCGCGCGCACTTGGTGAAGATGTAGGGTTTCTGGCTGAGGCCCTTCATCGCCCGCCCAACGACTTCCTCCGAATGGCCGAAGCCGTAAACCGGGGCCGTGTCGATCCAGTTGACGCCTTGATGAACCATCGCCTGAATGGCCGCCACGGAGTCGTTGTCGTCTTGCGCCCCCCAAGCAAAGGCCCAGCCTCCGCCTCCGATGGCCCAAGCCCCGACGCCGATGGAGGTTAAGTTGAGATCGCTGTTTCCAAGTTTCCGAAGTTCTGACATGCCTATCCTCTAGTGTAATGCGGGCTGGCGCATTTCGCTATTTTAAGGGGCAGTTAGTCTTTACGGGCAGGGTTTGCTCAATGTACAAAGGTTCGTGTTCGCCGGTAAACTCGGCCCGCACAGTCACCTGCAACCGCGGCACTTTGCCGTCCGTGGTGTACTTTGGCAGAACCGCCGTCCACAGCGCCGTGCTCCGTTCGGGGACGACACTGGAGTTATTGGAAGACTGGACGAGTGCCCCGGGAGGCAACAGGCAATCGGGGCCGGCCACACAGGCGACGGCATTGTAATGGCTTTCGAGCGGCTGATAGTTGGTGGAAAGGGGCGTCACCCGGATGCGCAACGGGACATCAATGGGGTTGCCTAGCGAGCGTAACTGGAGCTCGTACTTGCCGGCGCAGGTATCGATGGTTAGGTCTGCGAAAAGGTTGCTGAGGTTCACGGCCAGAGCCTGCACCCGGTCCATGTCGCGACGGGTGGACAACGTTCGAGCCGTCCCGGAGCGCAGTGGGATGACCTCAATGTCGATCCGCCGCCCATTGATTCGCAGGAGACTCACATGGTGAAAGTCGCCCGCGCCGGGGCTGCCGTGTTTCGTCATCCCACCGGCGGCACCGACCACCAGATAGCGAATGCCGTCCAGCACGCCTTCATCCTGGTTATAGTGAAAGTGCCCTGCAATGACCGCCCGTACCCGATATTGCCGCAGTAACTCGTGCACCGGTGTCCAGTTACTCCACTGGTACCAAAGTGGCTGATGCAAGAACACGACGATACCCTTGGCTCGCCGGTACTGTTCCAGGTCCTTACGCAGCCAAGCCATTTGTTCATCGGATAACCGGGCTCGAAAGGTAGTTCCCCAGCGCGGGTCAGTATTGTGATGTTCTTGCGAACTCAGCGCGATGAAATGGTAGCCGGCTTGATTGAAGCTATGGTAGAGATGCACTTTGCTCGGCACATACAGACTCTGAAACAGCTGGCGGTTGTGGGTCTCATCCGGTTGATTGTAGGGCGCGCTGACGTCATGGTCGCCCGCCGTCAAGTACCAGGGCGGGTTTAGTTTTCCGAGTATTCCCGTGGCTTGGGAAAACTGGGATCGAAACTCATCTTCCGGCGTGGCGCTGGGGAACTTCACGCTTTCGAGTAAGTCCCCGGTGTGGAGCACTAAGTGGGGCCGCCGGCTGTTGAGGGCGGCGACGCCGTCTCCGAGTACCTGATAGGCGGCATTGAGGTCGCTGGTACTGGTCTGGTCGCCAATAATGCCAATTCTTAGCTCGGCACCCAGCGCACTCGCTGCGACAATGTAGGGGAGATAACGCACTTAATTAAAGCTATAAGACAGACCGGCGATCGCCCAGGCCTTTGAGGATCGCCAGCCGTTCTCGTAGTAAGGGTGATTGAAAAAATTTTCCACCTTCACATAGCCCTTCAGCGTACCGTGGTCGCTTTGGATGAACTTGTATCCGGCCACCAGGTCGGCCTTCGTGTAACCGGGCAGGATGAAGGGGCGGGAGCGGTTTACGGCAAAGAAAGAAATATAGTGGGACGAGGCGCGGTAGAGATCCACCGTCACGTCAGCCCGCTTGCCGATGCGCTGCAAAGCGACTAGAGTCGCCGTGTGCTTGGGAACCGTAAGCGCTCTCCAGAAACCGGCTACTTGGATATCGACGTCATTCACTGCATTGGTATACGTGTAGGATCCGTTCAGAGTCAACGTGC